>DNPQ01000491.1 GCA_003501335.1 Bacillota bacterium | reverse complement strand
GTTCCGTCATATGGCTCATTCTTCATGCAAAGGTGAACGGAAGCAAGCTTATAGGTCCGCGGCAAAGCAAGAATATTCGGGTTTTCACCGACATACTTTTTCTTCGCATCGGCCAACGCTTCCTCAAAGGTTGCTCTTGTTTTAAGACCCATGCCTCTTGCAAGACCCGGGTTCTGCGCGCCGACGATATAAATGGCGGCCGTATTCTGTTCGGCAATATGGCCGCAACTGATCATTGAAAATCCGTGGAACGGATGAAACGCATTGCAGTAACGATACTTGCGGATATATTCCTCATTGGTTGTAAAATACTCGCCGTAACGGTCCATATCCGGCAGAATGTTCATATAGTCCTTTTGGAACATATCGTACATTTCCGGAAGATAGGGCCAAAGCTCCTCGTGAAAATAGCCGTTGCAGATGGAGGAACACAAAATCACACAGTTATCCTTGAGTACCCGTTTAAAGCGGATAATCTGTGCAGACAGCGCTTGCATCATCATAATCGGGTTTGTGCCCATTCCATCGCCGTAATGAAAAAACTGCGGCATACCAAATACGACAACGTCGTACTTTTTCTCCGCCCAATTGACATATGTACGCTTGTCGGCTGTAATCCAGGATTGTGATTGCATTTTCTCAGCATATCCGCTGTTAATTTCGATTTGACGCGAATAGGTATCCAGAACCGCATCGCAACAGAAGAACTTTTTACCCATACATTTTTCCATGTGCTGCCCAATTTCATCAAACTTGGTGCGCATCAGGGAATGGCCACTAACTGGTGTAAAATCCTTTCTGTGCATGACCTGCGGCACATGGTGTGACGCAATGCTTCTCCAATGGGTAATACCGGTCGCGCAGTGTTTGTAGCCACCGGAATAACCTCCATAGGGGTTGCCCTGCGTATGCCCGATTAATATCGCAACATCGGAATCATAAACGTATTTGTTCATCAGAACGGGGTCGCCGCTCTCTGTGGTTCCCAAATCCACTAAATGGTCATAATCCTCGCTGTCGTGATTGATAATTTGATGGGAATACCAGAACTCGTTGAACAGCTCCGGGCCCAGCACGTTAAAAATTTCTTCCTTGGTATTCTTGCGGTGCAAGCCGTTGGAGCAGATTAACAGGATGTCTTTTTTGGCAACACCGGCTTTGTAGAGTTCTTCAAGGATGATCGGAATCGAAATTTTCCGATGTGCAGTCGGCTGTTCGCCGCCCTTTACTCTATCCGGAAAAACAATCGTAACTTTTGAGCCTTTCTTCGCCAGTTTAGCAAGGGGTTCCATGCCAATCGGATGCAGAATCGACTCTCTTGTCGCCTCAACAAGCCTTTCCTGTGGAATACAGGCAGGATCGGGAACGGTCTCTCCCGGAATAAAAATATCCGTGTTGTCGGGAAGATTCGCTTCCATCAATCCTTGGCCGTACTCAAACGCTAATTTCTTCATAAGATTACCTCCTTTTTTATTACCACCACTGGTATTAAGCTGCGAATAGGGATCAAACAAGAGCATCATGAAAAACTGTCCACTCTCTATATTGCCTTGTAAGCTTTATCGATAATTTGTTTAAGGTCTGCAGGAGAAAACCCAATTTCTCCGCTAAACCTGGTTAAAGCAACCAGGCCTCCATCAATTGTTTGAATCCCGGCAATCATGGCCGCATTTTCTTCCTTCAGGCCGCCGCCGTAGACTACTGCAGGAGTGAAACCATATAACTCCTGAACTGCCTGTTGAATGACAGCAGAGACAAAACCGATATACTCCGCGCCGGGCGGAGTTTTTCCAGGGCCGATCGCCCAGATTGGTTCATAGCCGATGACTATTTGCCGCTTATCCATGAAGCCGGCCACACCCTTCAAATTCGTTGCCAGTTGTGAACGTAAAACCTCTTCGATACGCGGCTTTTGGACGGAAAATTCGCCGTTCCCCTTCTCCGCTGCTGTCTCACCGACACAGATCAAAGTGTTGAGGCCGGCATTTAAAGCGCTGATGACTTCGGCATGGATGAGCGAATCAACCGCCATTTTCGCCTGGTTTTGCCGGGTTTGATCCGTTAGACTGTCCGGATCATACTGAGCAATCACTCCTAATTTGTCTTTACGTTCCTCCGAGTGACCGATCATCGCCCAATCGCAGCCCAGGAGTCGCATGGCGGCAGCAGGGCGGTTGGTTGTAAACGCTCCAAAATTGCCCCCTGGCGTAACATCCTCCCGATAGACTCCCTGACAGCCAAGGCCTATGGTACGGGTTTGTTCCGCCGGATAATGCCGGACCCGATCTAAAGCGTTGCCTAGCAATGCTTCGGGTAAAAGGAAAGTCAGCTGAAGGTTCTCAAGCCTTCCCAATCCCAAAGTGATGGTTTCATCCATCACTTTATCTATCCAGCGCCGTGGATCATCGAGTGGGCAGACCCCTCCCAGTTTTCTCGGCACCTCAAACCGTTTTAAATTTACAAAAATATGGTGCATTCAATCACGCCCTTCCATTCATTTTTTTCAAATGTTTCATCTATAAATTTGATTCTTCTGCTTTTTAATTAAAAGCCAACCGCGTCATGAATATCCATTCACGGTTTTTAAAAAAAATCTTGTGTTATTAGTGAAATTCCGCATACTCCGGTAACGGTTCCCCGATCAACGGTTTACAATATTCAACGAAATCGCCGTCAACGTCGTTACCACGAGGGCTAATAAAAGCATCCGGCATTTTTTTCTCATGCATCATCACTTCGGCAATGGGAATTAATACCGTCTCACAGTGATAAGGTTGATCGGAGACCCGCTTATATCCCACCATCGCACCGGTTTTACCAGCTAATAAGGAATGAACTGCAAATTCACCGACGCGAATCGCTTCATCCCGATCAACACTAGATTGGAGTGTGATGGATGCCCGGCCTAAAAGACCCGGTTTTTCGCTTCGGGCTTTAATCCCCAATTCTTTCATAACCAGCATGGCCAAATGCGTGCCTACATCCCCGAAATAGACATCCCGTCCTTTGGTGAGCATCGGCGGCACCACCGGCTGGTGGTCCTGATCAACCAGTCCTTCGCTGACAACCACCACCACCCCGCCTACCCTTTGGCGCAGCCGGCTGACATCTTCCAAAAACTCCGCCACGTGGAACGGACGCTCCGGAAGATAAATCAAATGAGGCGCATCGCCTACTTTTTTCCGGGCTAAAGCGCTGGAAGCAGCTATCCAACCGGCATTGCGTCCCATCGTCTCAATAATGGAGACATGGATCGGTAGTGCCTTAACATCTAAAGCCGCTTCTGCCACTGAAACCGCCAGATACCGGGCAGCACTCCCAAAACCCGGACAATGGTCGGTGATGGCAATGTCATTATCAATTGTCTTAGGGATACCGAGCACTTGAATCCCATAGGAGCTCGCCAGATTCTGAATCCGGCCACAGGCATCCATGGAGCCGTTTCCACCGTTAAATAACAAATACTTGATTTTGTGCTTTCTCAACTGTGTCACGATAGCTTCATAATCCTCATCCCGTAATTTGCTCCGGGAAGTTCCGATTGCCGATGCCGGTGTAAATGGTAGTCTCTCAATGATAGCCGGGGATTGAGTTTTGAAATCAATAAATTTCTCCTGCAGCACCCCGTCTACCCCGCCGACTGCACCCAAAACCGTTTCGATTTCCGGATTACGGAAGGCTTCCTTAATAACTCCGTACAATGAAGCATTAATAACCGCCGTAGGCGCACCACCATGGACTACTAAAATTTTTTCTTTCATCGTTATCCCCTTTCTTATCGTTTGCTCCAAACCTTTGGACCAATAATAAAAAAATATTAACGGTCTTTAACCGAAACGCAACTTTCCCGAACCATCAATTCAAAGGGAATATCCAGTCTCACCGGGATTTCATGACCCCCTTCAATCCGGTCGATTAATATTTTGACTGCAAATTTTCCTAACTCTTCCTTGGGAACCCGAATGGTGGTTAAAGCCGGATTTACATAGGCAGACATCTCAATATCATCGATTCCAATGAAGGATACATCGGCGGGAATTGTCAATCCGGCCTCATGTACCGCTTTCATAGCGCCGATAGCCACTGTGTCGTTGGCGCAAAAAAATGCCGTCGGCAAAGGCCCCTCTGCAATTAATTCTTTCATCCGCTGATAACTTGATTCGGAGGTTAGCTCAACTGTTTTGAAGCATTGGGCTGAAACTTCCAAACTCTTCGCCGTCATAGCCTGACGGAAACCGGCAAATCGATGTTCATTAATTACTTCCTCAGCTTCCGGTACCGGACCCAGGTAGCCAATCCGCCGGTGTCCCAGGGAAATTAAATACTCTACGGCGCAAATTGAAGCACGGTACGCATCACAAATCACTTCATCGAACCCGCCATTGACATAATTAAGCCCGGCATATACCAAATTACCGAAATTGACCTTCAGCAAATCCAAAAAATTCCGGTCAAACCGTCCCATAACGACAGCTCCATCCACCTTGTTGGTGGTAATGTTATTGTATAAAGCCGATTGGTTCATGTCGGAGGATGAAAATGAATATCCCAAAACATAACTATGTTTGGCAGCTTCCATCTGAACCCCACGGGCGATAAAGGAAAAAAATGGATCATTGAAAGTATCTTTGGTGGATGTAAAAATGCATCCAATCGCTTTGGTTTTCAGCGACTGTTCTGTAGAAGACAGATTTTTTACTAAAGTCCGGGCATTTTGATTCGGTACATATCCAAGCTCCCGGACAATCTTCCATACCTTCTCCTGGGTTTCCTGACTAGCCGGTTTGGATAGATCATCGTTAATGATTCTAGAGACGGTAGATATTGAAACTTTAGCCTTAACAGCAATGTCCTTTAGGGTCGCGGGCATCATAACAACTCCTGATTTTCGACCAGAGTCCCATGGGTTGCTCTGAGCTTTAACTGCAATTTATTTTTTGAACTTCGATACGATATATAAAATTCGATCTCAAAAGTTAAATTCCTGCTTTATCCAAACGTTTGGGACAAATCTTTTTTAAACTATGCCATGCTACTATCAGCAGTTATTAATCCGTTCTAAAGATAGTGTCATTTCATTTGCTTTTTTAAGTCAGAGGTGGATGGCAGAGTATAACCACCATGGGCGCCCTGCTTTGGTTTTCCCAAGTTACTTCCGTCAATCCGGCCGGTAAAAAAATTTCACAAGCCTGCTCGACTTCGATACTCCCCTGTTCCCAAACAATCATCCCCGAACCGGATAGAACGATAGCGATCGCAAAACTTCCCGTTCCGGGTTTGGTGTATTTACCTTGGATCTCCAGCCGTTCCACCCAAAAATAGGCGCACTTTTCCGGTGAAATCACTGAAAATAATTTACCGCTTTGTTCCTCATGAACCAAGGATTCATAAGAATGCCATCTTTCTAAAACTTCCTCCCGGCTATATCCATGATAATGAAAGCAATCGAACATTTTTTTTAAACCCAAGCCTTGATGGAGCTGCTCATCAGCCAGGCATAATCTATTCGGTGTTATTCGTTCAGTTCGAATCGTATAGTCCGTTGGTTCCTGAACTTCAATGAAGAAAACGCCCGCCCCTGCCGCATGAGGGATACCGCCTTCGACCAAAAACACATCACCGGGCTTTACCTCAAATCGATGCAATGCGCTGATCATTCCTGCAACATTTTGAGTTTCAAAAAGCTCCATCCATCTTTCCCGGGTAACCCCCGGTTTAAATCCAAACAAAACATAAGGATTTTCTCCTTGAATGCTTCGGCCTCCGATGACATACCAAGCTTCTGTTTTCCCAAATTCCGATTGAAACGCTTTCCGGGCAAAATTTTGATCAGGGTGGACTTGAATCATTAATCGGCTGCAAGAATCGAGTACTTTCACAAGTAACGCTGGGGAAGTTCCAAATTTAGCAGTATGCTTTTTACCCAGAAAGGCTTCCGGGTTCTCGGTAATCAAATCTTTTAAGTAAACTCCCGGATGAGCAACGTTACAGACTTGACTTAACCCTTCAAAAGGAATGGGATTTTCACTTCGGGCCGTGACCGTTGAAGCAACCCATTCTTCAGAGTATTGCCCATCTTTAGCCACAGATTTACCTTGCCATTTGTCTAACAGCTTACCTCCGATAAACGGACGGTAAACCCGGTTCGGTATTAATTTTAACGGTGTACGAAAAAAGTCGTTCATCTCGCCTATTGGTTCATCCTTTGCGGAAATTTAGTTATCCTTATCTAAGATATAATCTTAATTCATGGTCTCCCTAAAATTTCAAACATCTTAGTTTTGTAATTCTCCACTCCCGGCTGATCAAAGGGATCCACCCCGAGTAAATTTCCAGATACAAAACAAGCATATTCAAAGAAATAAAACAATTGTCCCAAATAATATTCGCTGATGCCGGGGACATTTATGTTCAGGCAAGGAACGCCTCCGTCATGATGGGCCTTTACCGTAGCTTGAAACGCTGCCTCATTTAACACGGCAAATTCTTTCAGTTCCAGATAGTCGAAACCATCCTGATCCTTTTTGGCTTCCGGAATTGGCAAAGCCTCTTGGGGTTCCTCTATCGTCAAAAAGCTTTCCAGCAAGAACCGCTTTCCCTGCTGAATATACTGCCCCAGTGAATGAAGATCTTCCGTATAAGAACAAGTGGTGGGATAGATTCCCGTACCGTTTTTGCCCTCGCTTTCTCCAAAAAGTTGAATCCACCATTTAGCGAAGTATTCCAAGCGGGGCTCAAAATGAGAAAGAATTTCCACACCATATCCTTTTTTCAACAACAGATTTCTGATCACGGCATACAATACCGCCGGATTTTCTTCGCATTTGGCTGATTTCAGCAATTGCTTCATGTCCCTGGCCCCGGCAAGCATTTGCCGGATATCCAGTCCAGCCACTGCCATTGGCAACAACCCTACCGCCGTTAATACCGAATAGCGGCCACCCACCTCCAACGGAAATGGAAAAAGGCTATATCCTTTTGCTTGCCCTAATTTTTCCAACGAACTGCCGTTTAAAGAGCCCGTGGCGCAAATCCGGGTCGCAGCCTCTTTCTCACCATAGGTATCTTCCATAAATCTCCGGACCATTCGAAAAACAATTCCCGGTTCAAGTGTAGCGAAGTTTTTAGCAATGACATCGACATAAACCGATTTTCCTTGAGATTGCTTCAAAACCGACTTCAGATAATCTACAGCCAGGTTGTTTCCGGCGTAGATGATTTGCGGTTTATCCGGAATCCCGGAATATTCAGGATGCATCGCCTTGATAGCGGCGCGCGCTCCTTGATTGGAGCCGCCAATCCCGATTAAAATAAAGATATCCCCATTTTCCCGGATCTGGCATGCCTTAGTTTCAATTTTCGCAAGCAAGGGCTCATCCATTAACGAGGTTACCTCAAACCAACCTAAAACATCAGTTGCGGCCTTTTGACCTTGATTGATCTTTTGAAATAATTCAGTGTTCTCGGCAATACTTGCGTGAATTTCTTTCTCCCCTACATAAGGAAATGCATTTTTAAAATCCAATCGGATGTTTTTCCCGCTCCGGCCCGAATTATTGTATGTATTCATGTAAAATCACTCCTTCCAATTTACAAAACTCCTTTAGATTCCAGCTTTCAGGTAGCGTTCCGCCATCTGGTCCAAGGTAAGTGGTTCCACTTTGGAAGCGAAACCTACAGAACCAAACTGGACAATCAAAGTCCCTACGACTTCCCGAACACCCCGCTTGATGCAATCTGTGAGGGCTAAAATATCCTCGTCTTTGGCCGGTACATCGACAATCAGCTCACCCATAATCGGCGCTAAATATACCCTGGGATCAAATTGCTCCGCTTTTTCCTCCATCATTTTCCAAACCTGACCGATTGAAGAACTCTTTTGCCTGGAAGAATTTTTAACGAAATACTCCCGGATATTGCGGGTCACCGCCA
>DNPQ01000321.1 GCA_003501335.1 Bacillota bacterium | reverse complement strand
AAAAGGTGGGAATTCAGTATCCGGATGAACCCGGACTGAAGGCATTGGAGTTTGATTGGATTTATACAGTAGAGACTCAGGGGGGAAAGATGGGGTTGAGCGGGATCGAGAAGTGGGTGAGAAATTAGCGGATGAGAAATCCGTTGATTAAGATGATTTTGATCGGTTTTTTCATTGGATGCCTTTTTGCGGCACCGTATGATGTCATCGCTGCTCAAAAACCTGCAATGATCCATCTGAATTACAAAATCGATCAAAAAAAGCACAAAGTGGTTTTCCCACAAGAGAAAATTACACTTGCTGTTGGGCAAATCATTCGTATTAAAATGGATGATCTCTTTTTCGGAGGGGATTTCTTTGAAAAAGATGTTTTGGATATTGACTGGGAAGAGGGGGATAGTATTACCTGCTATTTCAAAGGCAAAAATCCAGGAACATGTAAAATTCAGTTTATCGACACCGGAGATAATTCTACCAAGGGGGAACTCGAAATAACCGTAGTTGGCAAAAGTGGGCCCCGAGGTCGCAATGAATTGTCGAGAGTCTATTATAATTATGCACAATCCAAAGGAAACGATGGGGTAGAGGAGGGGCTCGAATTTTTCCCGTCTAAAATTAAATTAAAATTAGGTCAAAGAATGCTTCTTTTGCCGCAAAAAAGGAATTTAAACCAGAAAAGTTTCATCATTGAATATAGCAACGATGATGTTTTAGATGAATTGCTTCCATTTATCGGGAAAGGGAAAGACTTGTTTAAGGCAACGGCTATTGGCAATGTAAAAATGGAAATTCATATTGCTCATGAGTATTTTACCAAGGGAACGCTTGAAGTAGACGTTACTAAATAGTCACTACCCTTTAAGGTTATAAGAAACCAATGCCGCTTTTAAGTTCAATGACTCAAAACAGCGGTAGTGATAGCGAGAATGAAGAGGTGCAATAATGAAGAAAACAATACTTGTCGTTTTAGGGGTAATAGTGGTTATTGCCGCACTAGGCATCGGGATTTACTTTATCCATCCATTCACGAAAGGTAATCCACCCCATACTCTGCAGCAGAAAGCCGCCACTGGGACAAATGTATATGATGAGCAAATCAAAAAGGAACAGGCTCAAGCACTCGCTAAAAAGATCAAAGTCGAACCGGGTAGAGTCCATCCGGTGTTGGGCGGATTTCTCCGGGTCTTGGGAGGGACTTTGGATGGTAAGTGGTTGGACAGTAAAGCAATAAATAATTACGTAATCAAGGGACAGAAATATCGCTTATATTCTTTCGATCAATACCTAGGCGAATTCCAAAATACTTCGGATTCTTTACCGGATTCCTATGATGTAGCCGGAGCCGAATTTGAAATTAACAATGACCAAATTTACGACAAATTGGCGTTTGGGGTGGCAGGAGATTGGAATGTATTCCCAAGGAAGCCACAGTTAAAAACCGATTTTGATCATGAAGACCCGTTTATCGGCCAACTTTTGCAAGAAAAAGGTCTGATGGAGGCAAAAATCGTAATCCAAAAAAAGATTGTGGCGGATTTGGACGGCGACGGCACGGATGAAACCTTAATTGTAGCCAGCAATATCACCAAAAAGGATGAAGATGATTTAATGAATGGCAATGAAAAAGCGGCGCAAGGTAAATATAGTTTAATTATTTTACGGACCGACCGCAATGGAGAGGAAGAAAACGTCGTGGTTGCCGGGGAATATAACGAATTAAGTGAGCATGACATCCAATTTGTGGCGGATGTCGATAATGACGGTAAGATGGAATTCTTAGACAATTGTGTGAGTATAGAATCGGCTGAGGCCGAAGGCGCTTGCACCACCAATCAGGCTCTCTATAAATATAACCAGGGAAAGTTGGAAAATGTGGCGGGTATTTTTATCATGCCGCGATAAGGAATCAGAACTTCATGGACCCCTTACAGACATCTGTGGTTTATTTTTGAAGAATAGCCTGATTTGCAAAGGAGAAGATATGCCCCTGAAGAGCCTATTTTTTAACAGACAATTGGTTTTGTCTTTTATCTTATTCATCACTTTATTAAGTGCGATCGATTTGGGTAACGCCACAAATCCTTATCAAGTTGTCAAAGCCGAATATCAAAAGCAACAGATCCGGATAAGCTATCCCCGGATAACCAATCTTCAGGACACCGGCAAGCAGAAGGGAATCAATGAAATCATTAAAAAAGAAGCCTTGAAAGGCTTGAACTATTATTTAGGCGATACTAAGGGGCTTACTTTGAACATTCAATATCATATAACCTGGATGGGGCCAAACCTTTTGAGCATTCAATATCAAGGATTAGGATATACCAAAGGAGCGGCTCATCCCAACCAACTTTTTTACACCACCAATCTGGACATTCAAAAAGCGCGAAAAATAAGGCTGAAAGATGTTATTCGTATTGACCGGAACTTGGTGAAGAGATTAAAGGACAAAAAGTTTAAACCGTTAACCCCGGAGTTGGCTGACATGTTTGAAGATATACCTTCCGATGATTTGATAAAATCGCTTGATAATGCCGACTCATTGGATAATATCGGAACAGAAGATCAATCCGATATCTTCAGCTACTTTACCAAGAAATCTTTGGGGATTAGCTTCGGAGCGGGTTATGCCGCTGGAGGCCATGGCGAGTTTGAGATTCCGTATAAAGATATTCGAAATAATGTAATAAAAAATGAATTATGGAAAGATTTTTGAAACGGTTTTGGTAACAAATTGTTTTCGGTGATAGAAAAAATTACTTGGATGGCGGAAAAGATTATTGTTGAAGGGAAAAGATTATCTTTGAACTCGAACAAACAAATAGAGGCAAAATACCCATGACAAAAAAATTGATATTTATATTGATTTTACTATCCGGCATTATGGCTAATTATCCCGTTTTTGCTGATGATAAGCCTGAA
>DNPQ01000597.1 GCA_003501335.1 Bacillota bacterium | reverse complement strand
TGACGGCTTTAAAAACTTCGTATAGCAATCAAATCTATAATATCAGCACGAATATCCAAACTGAGTTGAGTGATGTTATTGACGAATTGGGCAAGATAACTGGAAAAAGAAATCAAATTTGTTACTTACCCCAAAAGCAAGGGGATATTGACCATTCATGTTTAGATAACCTTAAAGCGCAGGAATTTTTGCAATGGCAACCGGTCTATGATCTTCATGATGGTTTGATTTCTTTATTAGAGGCCTCGCGAGCTTAAAATGATTTTTATGCCGGCAATTGAATAAAAGAAAATTAACTGTAAATTCATTCAATTAAGTTTTAGCATTGTTTTCAATAGGCATTTATGAAAAAGCACCCGGCGATCACAGGTGCTTTTTATAATATGGATGGGGAAATAGTACTGCTTTTATCAAAATCTTTACGGCTATCCGGGAAGCTGTATAATAAAAAGAGTTGCTTTATTTTTGAGAATTAATTTTGGGTGCTCAGACATCTCCTTTGATTGGATATACTATGGATGAGGCGATGGAATGGACTGGATAACTGTGGGACGATTTTTAATCAAACCAATAGCCATATATTTAGCAGCTTTGATTATTGTTCGCTTTATGGGGAAACGGGCTTTGGGCCAGTTGAGTCTATTTGATTTAGTAATTATGGCCGGCATTGGTGATGTTATCGTGGTCGTAGGTCTGGAACAACGAGTTTCTTTTGGTAAAGGACTTGTCATTTTAGGTCTTATCGGGGGACTGGAATTATTCCTTTCAATTGTTTCTTATCGTTCTCCTCTGTTTGCCCAACTTTTTGAAGGAAAACCGACTATTCTTGTAAAAGATGGCGTTTTGATGGAAAAAAATTTGGCCAAGGAACATATTTCTATGGCGGACCTTCGCCAAGAGCTCAGAAAACTTGGAGTCTCTAAGTTATCCCAAGTTTCTCAAGCAGTTTTTGAAGCTTGTGGTAAATTTAGCGTCATATTAAAAGAAGAGACTGAATCGATTACCAACCAACAGTTAATGAATGAAATCGAGTTATTGCGAAGTGAAGTTAAGCGACTGACCGAAGCATTACAGGCTCAGAAGGAGAATTCCAGTGCCGATCTTGATGATTTTTATTGATGGATTGGGTCTGGGAAGTGAGGAGGCCCAGCGTAATCCGCTTCTCACCGCGAAAATGCCCTTTATGAGGAAGGTATTATCCGGTGCCCCTTTATGCGCTTCCAGTATTGGAGAGGGAATTGAGAGTTCTAATATTGTGATCATGCCTACCGATGCTCTATTAAACATTCCCGGACTGCCGCAAAGCGCCACCGGCCAAACGACAATATTTACGGGTATCAATGCTGCAGCTGCCGTCGGCCGCCATATTAATGGTTTTCCCACTCCTAGTTTACGAAAGTTATTATATGATGCAAGTCTTTTTAAAATTATTCATGAGGGTGGCGGGAAGGTGGTTTTTGCCAACACTTTTACCCATGAATATTTTGAAACTGCCGAGCAAGGTAAATTGGGGCATTCCGTAACGACAACTGCGGCTTTGGCTGGCAATTGCCGCCTGTTTATGCCGGCCGACTTGCTTTGCGGGGATTCTATCTATCAAGATATCACCAATGAAAAGCTTCGTGAACGCGGTTATGAAGTTCCTATATGGAAACCGGAGGAAGCGGCAGAGATTTTAATGAAGTTGGCAGCTAAGAATGATTTTACCCTTTTTGAATATTTCCAGACGGACCACTGTGGCCATCATCAAGATTTCCCATTGGCAATGGTTTTATTGGAACGATTGGACCGCTTTCTGGGAACTATTGCTGCAGGAATCAGTACCCATTCTCTGACTTTCATTGTAGTCAGCGACCATGGGAATATTGAAGACTTAGGCGTGAAAACTCATACACTCAATCAGGTTCCAACTTTGGCGATGGGAAAGGATATAAGCCTTTTTAAGGGAATTCATTCGTTGCTTGATATTTATCCGGCTGTATTAGATTTTTTGGGCATCCATGGAAGTCAACCGGCAAGAAAGATACTTTCCGAAAACTAAATTATTCTTCATTGAAAAATGGCATAGGCAACAAAATTCAATTCTTGGTGTGGAAAAATATTATGGTGTCTATGTGTTATAATAAAATAAAAATAAACTGTCTGGAGTCTTCAATGTCAATCTTAGAGTCAGAAAAAAAATCTTTAGAATTATTAGCTCCGGCCGGTGATTGGGACTCACTGCTCGCAGCCTTGGCTGCCGGGGCGGATGCAGTGTATTTGGGAGGCAAACTTTTTAATGCCCGCCAAAATGCGGCTAATTTTGATTTAAAACAACTACAGGAAGCTGCCGATTTGCTGCATCTCCATGGCAAAAAAATTTTTATTACTGTTAATACTTTGGTGGCTGAGAAAGAACTCCCGGAAGCTCTGGACTATCTCGGCCAGCTCTACAATTTGGGCGTAGATGCTATTATTATTCAGGATTTGGGTTTGATCCGTCTGGCCCATCAATATTTACCGGGCCTTGAATTACATGCCAGCACTCAAATGACGGTTCATAATTATGAGGCTGCAATATTTTTAAAAACCCTGGGAATCAAACGGGTTGTTTTGGCCCGCGAGTTGACAGAGCAAGAAGTCGAATCCATTGTCTGTGAGTCTAATATGGAAATCGAGGTTTTTGTTCATGGCGCTTTGTGCGTTTGTTATTCGGGCCAATGTTTAATGAGCAGCATGATTGGGGGACGCAGTGGAAATCGGGGGCGTTGTGCTCAACCTTGCCGGATGGAGTATCATCTTGGCTTTAAAGGGGATCAGATCATAGAGACTCCCGGCTCGTTCTTGCTTTCACCCAAAGATATTGCATTAATCGGCGATATTCCCAGATTGCACCGGATAGGAGTAACTTCTCTGAAAATCGAAGGGCGTATGAAACGCCCGGAATATGTTTATCAGGTGACTAAAATTTACCGGCAGGCATTGGACCGTTTCTTTGATGATCCAGCCGCTTTTACCATCAGTCCCCGAGAAATACAACAGCTTGAGCAATCATTTAATCGGGGATTTAGTAACGGATATTTCGGTGGCAATCGTAATGAAGATATTATGGGTTTTCGCAGGCCAAACAACCGTGGAGTTTATCTGGGCCGGATTATTAACTTTGAC
>DNPQ01000155.1 GCA_003501335.1 Bacillota bacterium | reverse complement strand
AGAAATGGTACTTCCTAAGTTTACAAAGATCTCACTTTTGGCCAGATCTTGCGGTAAGGGATAGGCTTCCCGGTTATGAGTAAGACTGGCCGGAAGTTTTTTAACGACTTCGGTTTGGGGAGAGGCATAGCCGATATAATTGGCATTTTTATAAGCAACATCCGTTTGACACATATAGTTAATAAAGAGCTCGGCTTCTTTTTTATGAAGTGAGTTTTTAGGGATTACCATGGCATCAAACCAATAATTGGAACCTTCTTTGGGTATAGAGTAATCTAAATCCTTATTCTGCTTTATGCAATAAAAGGCATCTCCGGACCACACCAAGGCTAGGGCAGCTTCACCGGCTATCATTTTATCCTTGACCTCATCCACGACGTAAGCGAGTACTAAAGGCTTTTGCGCGATGAGAGCTTTTTTGGCTGCTTCAAGTTCTTTAGAATTTTTGCTATTTAAAGAATAACCAAGCATTTTTAATGCGATACCGATAGAATCGCGTTGACTGTCTAACATCAGGATTTGTTTGGCGTATTTTTTATCCCATAAAATTTTCCAACTGTCCGGTTTTCCGGAAACCATTTTCTTGTTGTAAAGGATTCCTACAGTACCCCACATATAAGGGACAGAATATTCATTGCGAGGATCATACCCCAGGTTTTTATAATTAACGCCGATATATTGATAATTGGGGATATTTTTAAAGTCCAATTTATCCAGCATATTTTCATCGATCATCCGCTTAATCATATAATCCGAAGGAATGGCCACATCATAGTGCCCACCGCCATTTTTTAGTTTAACGTACATGTCTTCATTGGTGGTAAAGGTATCATAATTCACTTTGATATGGTATTGGCTCTCAAAACCCTTTAAAACGGATTCATCAATATAATCACCCCAGTTATAAACATTGAGCTCTTTTTGGGGTTTGCCGCACCCGGAAATCAAGAGGGTAGAGATGATGAAAACTATAATAAATATCCCTCGCATCGTTTTTCTAAACATCGATAGACCTCCTTCAATTTTTAGTTTTTGATTGTTGTTTGGACATCATAACATTCACGAGTATTAATAACATCAGTACACTCACAAACATCAAGGTAGAAAGCGCATTAATTTTTGGATTGATTCCCCGCCGGGCCATTGAGTAAATGGTTATCGACAGGTTGGAGACGCCGGAACCAGTCGTGAAAAAGCTGATCACGAAATCATCCAGGGATAAAGTAAAAGCTAATAAGAGTCCGGTAATAACTCCCGGCATGATTTCGGGGAGCACGATCTTATGAAATACTTGACTGGGCGTAGCGCCAAGATCAAGCGCCGCCTCGTACAGGCTTTTATCCAATTGCTTGACCCGGGGCAGTACGGATAAAATAACATAAGGGATATTGAAAGTAATATGGGATATTAATAAAGTTATAAAACCCAACTGGAAATGGAGAAATATAAATAAAAGCATAAAGGAGATGCCAGTGACAATATCGGGGTTGAGGACCGGAATATAGGTTAGATTCATAATCGTCGCTTCGGGTAAGGCTTTCATGTTGTTAATTCCAAAAGCTGCCGCCGTCCCAATGACTGTTGCCGTGACGGAAGCAATCAAACCGATTAATAAGGAATAATAGAGGGACGTTAAAATTTGATGGTCTTGAAACATAGCCAAGTACCAGTTAAAGGTGAATCCGTCCCAAGATCCCCGTGAACGGGAACTGTTGAAGGAATATAATGCCAGAACCAAGATTGGCGCATATAAAAAAATAAACATCAATGTGATATAGCTGCGTTTTAAAATTCCACTCACCACAAACCGCCGCCTTCTTGTTGGGTTTCATATTGAGAAGTAAAGCCCATTCCTACCAGGATAATCAGCATCATGATCAGTGAAATCGTGGACCCGAAATTCCAATCACCGGTCGTTAAAAATTGGTCTTCAATCAGATTGCCTATCAAAGTATACTGACCGCCACCGAGTAGTCTAGAAATAACAAAGGTCGTAACCGCCGGCATAAAAACCATGGTAATGCCCGAGGTGACGCCGGGTAAACTTAATGGGAAAATTACTTTCCGGAAGGTGTAAAGGGGGTTGGCTCCGAGATCTTCAGCGGCTTCGATCAATCTGTGGTCCATCTTGCTTAAAACAGAATAAATTGGTAAAACCATGAAAGGTAGAAAATTATAAACCATACCCATAATGACTGCGAAATCGGTATATAGCAAGTTTAAAGGAGGCAAGCCGATATGACCCAGCAACATATTGATGATTCCTTTTCGTTCCAGTAAAGTTAACCATGCATAGGTTCGCACCAGAATATTCATCCACATTGGCAATACCATCAGCAGAATCAGGGTATTTTTAAAATTCAATTTTCGGTCGGACAGAATCATAGCTGCCGGATATCCTAATAGCAAACAAAAAAAAGTACTTTCAGCCGCCAAAATCAAGGATCGAATCAATACTTTAATATATACAGGCTCAGCGAACCTTTTAAAATTATCGAATGAAAAAATAATGCCATCAGGAGTTTTGATCGTTAAGCCAAAATAGAAGACCAACATTAAGGGGATGATTGTAAAAATAATCATCCAGAAAACGTAGGGGTAAGCAACCCAGTTCTTTTTCATGAAGCGGCCTCCTTTTTCATAATGTGAATATCATAAGGATCAACGGAAAGGCCGACCTTCATCCCAACAGGTTGCAAACGGGTATTATGGATGATCCAATGGATATCGTGGGCTTCTATTACCATTTCATAATGAACGCCTTTGAAGATTGAGGACTTAACAATTCCTGTAAAAATACCTTCGGATTCGGCTACGATTTTTAAATCTTCAGGTCGGATGACTACATCTACATTTTCATTTTGCATAAAACCTTTATCCGAACACTTTACCTTTTTTCCAGCCAGTTTCACGAGAAAATCTTCCAACATAATACCATTGACAATATTACTTTCTCCGATGAATCCGGCCACAAAAGAATTAACCGGCTCATTATAAACTGTTTCCGGAGTACCAATCTGTTGGATTTGACCCTGGTTCATCACAACGACGGTATCCGACATGGTTAAGGCCTCTTCTTGGTCGTGCGTGACATAGATAAAGGTTATTCCTAGGCGTTTTTGCATTGCCTTCAGTTCCAGCTGCATTTCTTTGCGTAGCTGAAGATCGAGGGCGCCCAAAGGTTCGTCTAATAATAGAACTTCAGGTTCGTTGACCAAAGCGCGGGCAATGGCTATACGTTGTTGTTGGCCGCCACTTAATGAGTTGACGGATCGCTTTTCATAACCCGACAAAGCTACGAGTTCCAACATAGCACTCACTTTATGATCAATTTCATTTTTGGGTATTTTTTTAATTTTAAGGCCGAAAGCGATATTTTCATAAACATTCATATGAGGGAATAAAGCATATTTTTGAAAAACAGTATTTACTTTGCGCTTATAAGGGGGGATATCATTGATATTAACCCCTCCAAAGAGAATTTCTCCCTTGGAAGGATGCTCGAATCCGCCGATAACTCGCAGAGTGGTGGTTTTTCCACAACCACTAGGGCCCAGCATTGTAAGAAACTCATTTCGGGTGATATTTAAATTAATGTCAGTGATTGCTTCACTGCCATTATAATCTTTTGAAACATTGGACAAACTTATCAGAGTTTCTGTCATTGCCACTCCTCCACGAAGGGTACTATTTGATATTTGCAAATCGATCAATTATTATTACAAAAGTACCAAAATGTCAATAATTCTAG
>DNPQ01000234.1 GCA_003501335.1 Bacillota bacterium | reverse complement strand
GTCTTCCATATTCAATATAATTTCCAGCTAGGGCTATTCCGTTTTTAACTCATAGATCCGGTTTAAATAAATCTGGCTTAAGGCATCGGCTTCCTCAGAGGTATGGGCTTCGGAGTAAATTTTAAAAATAGGTTCCTCTGCATCCGGCAACACCAGAGCCCATCCCTGTTCATGAAATACTTTAAGTCCGTCGGTCATCTCCAGGGGACGATCTTTATTTTCTTCAAATAAATTGCGCATGATCCGCCCCTTATCCTCCCAAGGGCACTCTGCTTCCCGATAACTTCTTTCTACACTCGGTATCAGCAATTTCGCCCCTGATAAAGATAATTGTTCTTTGGCCAGCAATTCCAGGACTTTAACTAAACAAACCAAGGAATCGTATTCCGGCTGATATAAGTTTTGGCCATCGGCCGAAGGAAATAGCCTTTCCTGGGCCACTTTCTCCATCATTGATCGGGGATTGGCTTTGGTACGCACAACTTGTCCGTGAAATTGCCGCGCCAATTCTTCAATAAATTGAGGGGCCGTGACTTGAATGGGTATGGTCGCTTGGGGTTTATATTTTAGTACCAAAAAGGCAAGCAAGGCGGTTAACTGTTCTTCTTTTAACAACTCGCCCCGTTCGTCCAGGACAATCAGTCTTTCACCGTCATTGCCGACTATAATCCCCAAATCTGACCCTGAAGACCTGATTTGTTCGCCCACAACATTCATAATCTTCGCCAGTTCTTTCAAAGCCCGCAAACGGCAAATGGAATCTTTCAGGTGAATCTCCGGGGTTATCAGTTCACAGCCCAATTGTTCCAATAAAGGGTGGAGAATTAACGAAAGACTCCCGTTGTCGTAAGTGACAACTACTTTGAAATGTCTTTGGATGACCATTTTTCTTGATTCCTCATCTAATAAGCCCTGTAAATAGGGCTCTATTAAATGGGGTACGAACGCCAATTCACCCATGGCACTTGCCCCGACCCGTATAAAATCTTCGGAGAAATAAACATTTTCTAAAGCCCGTTCACTATTTTTATCGATATATAGACCCGAATGATCAAAAAATTCCAGTACTACACCATCGGTTTGCTGGGGACTCATCTGAATATGGACACCTCCTTTAACTCCCAACGAGGGAATCGCATATCGAGTTACTGATGAGGGCATCGTACCCAGATCATAAACATGAACACCTGCTGCCAATACTCCGGATACCAGCGCTCTTTTTAATATCCGGGCAGCGGGGTCATTATCAGAACTGACAACAATTTTGGCCTCCGGTTTTAAATAAGCCCCTAAAACGCCTCCAACTTTGGCAACAAATTCCGGAGTAATTTCCTGATTGACAATTCCGCCAATACCTCTATTCCCAAAAAGGCTCCTTGGACCTTTTAACGACCAGATTAAACTTTCATTTAAAATGGAACCGCTGTCAATATCTTTATGAGGCCAGATCTTGACCGCAGGCTTTACTATCGTCCGTATTCCCAAGTTAACATTTTCCCCGAGCACCACTCCTTCATGAAGGATATTCCTTCCTTTAAGATGATTATTTTGACAGAGGATGGAACCCCTGATCTCCGAATCGGAGCCGATATAGCAATGCCCCCATAAAATACTGCGTTGTAATTCCGAACCCCTTTGAATTGTCCCATAATCCCCGATAACCGACATCTCTCCTATCACGGCCCGTTCTTCAATCTTCACATGATCCCCAAGTAAAACGGGACCCGTAATAATCGCATCCGGTGCAATTTCAACTCCTTCACCCGCCCAAACGCCGGGTCGTATTTTTCTACCTGGCATTTCAACATTTACTTTCCCCGTCAACACGTCATAATGAGCTTGACGGTATTGTTCCAGATTTCCAATATCAGACCAATATCCGGAAGCCACATAAGCATATAAAGGTTCATTCTTGGCTTGCAATAGCGGAAAAAGATCCTTACTGAAATCAAAAACTTGCCCCTTTTGATAAAAATCAAAAATCCGGGGCTCCAGAATATAAATACCGGTATTGACGGTATCGCTAAAAACTTCTCCCCATCCCGGTTTTTCTAAAAAGCGTTTTACCCTTCCTTCTTCATCGGCGATGACCACTCCGTATTCAAGCGGGTTATTGACTTTAGTCAAAATTAAAGTAGCCATTGCCCCCTTGGCCCAGTGAAAATTAACCGCAGCCGTGAGGTCAATATCAGTTAACGCATCTCCACTAATAACTAAAAATGTATCGCCTAAAAAATCCGCGCCGTTCCGCACGCTGCCCGCAGTCCCAAGGGGAGTTTCTTCAATAAAATATTGCAGCTCTATCCCAAATTTCCGCCCATCTTCAAAATAATTCTCGATAACTTGGGGTAAATAAAACAGGGTCGCCATTACCTCAGTAAAATTATGTTTTTTAAGCAAATTGATAATATGTTCCATCATCGGCCGATTCGCAATGGGTGTCATCGGTTTGGGCCTATAACAAGTTAACGGCCTCAACCGCGTTCCTTTGCCGCCGGCCATGATAACTGCTTTCATAGAAATCCTCCTTCAAGATGGTGGTCAATGTACATCCCGATATCTAGTCATTTCTTCGGCTTCAATTGTTTTAATCATATTGGACATGATAATTTCCCGGGCCGCTTCCTCATGCATGACCGCGTGCCAAGTCGATTTTTGATTTTCATCGATAATTTCCTGATAAACTTCTTCGGTTTGCAGGGCTATCTTGTCCCAACTATAAATTTCCCGGACATCTTTAAGAGCATTAGCTTTCATTTTACTGCAATGATCGGGATGCTGCAGAGCCCAAATGATGTTATCGGCCAAAGAATTCACATTATCACAATAAACCTTTAAGCCGTTTTCTCCATGACGGATAATTTCTCCCAAACCCCCCGCATCTGAAGCAATCACCGCTGTACCGGCCGCCATTCCCTCCAAGGCCACAATGCCAAAAGGTTCATACAAACTTGGAAAAACTGCGACTGCTGCCGATTTATATAGCGCATTCCGAGTGTTGTCGTCGATATAACCGGCAAAATACACTCGATGGTAAATACCCAATTGATAGGCGCGATGTTTTAATTCCTCCAAATACGGACCTTTCCCGGCGATAACCAGTTTAGCCATAGGGTCAACTCCGACTACCCTTGAATAAGCATCCAGCAAAACTCCCAATCCTTTTTCCCGGACAATACGTCCGACATAAAAAATCATCTTTTCGTCTGGAGCACAATAATGGCTACGGACTTCGAAAGGATTTAAAACGGTCTTTTCAAAATCAGCCTGATAGACCCCATTGGGAATAATTCGAATTTTATCGTCCGGCATCTGAAATACCCGCTGTAATTCTGCTTTCATATAGTTACTGCAGCAAATAACCCGCCAGGATTCATAACCAAGCCACCACTCGACATTACTGATATACCGCTGTAATTCATTATACAGCCCATTATTTCGGCCATATTCCGTAGCATGAATTGTAGAAACAAGCGGTATCCGCCATGAATGTTTAAGGTTCTTTCCGGCAAAAGCAGCCAGCCAATCATGGGCATGAATAATGTCGAAGGTTGCCCCCAGTAATGCCAAACGATTGGCCATTTCAGTCATATTCAGGTTCAGTTGCAGAACCCAAGTTAAAAAATCTGGAGTTGAAGGATTATTCATAACCACCCGATAAACTTTAATTCCTTGAATGGTTTCATAATCCGCAGCATCCTGAACCCCACAGGTAATCACCGAAACTTCCACATCTTGTTTTACTAAAGCCAAGGCGAGATCATAAACATGGCGGGCGATCCCTCCAACAATTTTTGGAGGAAACTCCCAACTTAACATCAAAACTTTCATACCAACACCTCGAATTGAATTTGATTAAAACCATTAACCGCTCGAAACTACACTCATCGAATCTTCAGGAAACCTTCAAAAAGTTCTCGAAATTTATGATTTCAATCCCAATTCCCATAATATTGATGGAGAGGGAATTGATATCTACGATTCCAAGAGTGCTCAATTAGTTTAACCCAGGGACTTTGTCTCTATAACATTTTTTCGTGATTTTCAATCATTCATATTTTCTTCGAAAGTTTCTGAAGGAAAGGGCAGTGACTTCCATTTGTCATAATAGCGTTTATCGTCTGAATATAGTTGACTTCTGACTAATTTTGTTATATTATCAGTGGTATTGATCTTTTTTGTTTTAATTTTCTTTAAAGTCCCTTTAATTTCGCTTCATTTATACAAATATTTGGAGCATAAAGAAATTTAACGGGTTTTATTACCCAACTGTTCGGCACGTGCCCTCATATAATTTTCAATTCAGACGGGAGAGCAGCCAAGTTCAATTTCTACTTTGGGGTTCAATATGTTAACGACTTATGGATCCACAACAAGAGAGGAGATTTTTTTTGAAACAAGTCTGGTTAAAATCATACGAAAACGGAATAACATCCAATCTTGAATATCCGGCAATGACTCTCTCAGAAATGTTGCACCGAACCACCTTAAGATTCCCGGATCAAAATGCATTAATCTATTTAGAGCATCAATGGACTTATCAGGAATTAGATATATTAGTCTCTCAGATGGCTAATTTATTGATAAGTTTGGGGCTGAAGCCTGGAGAGAGAGTTGGAATTCAACTTCTCAATTCTCCACAGTTTATAATCGCCTATTTTGGAATATTACGGGCCGGTGGTATTACTGTACCCATTAATCCTGCTTTTAGTGGTGATGAACTATCCTATATCATCCAAGACAGCGGAATGGAACTGCTAATCACGAATCTGGAAATGGTCCCTGTTTTGAAAGACAGCTCTTTCCCTCATCTGAAAATTATCGTTACAGATATCCGGGTCCCTTTTTCAGCAGACCACGATTTTGATTTATCTATCAATGCCCTAAAGCTTGAAAAAGCTCTCTTTGAACACCCTACCACGGATCCTAAAATTGAAATTACCCCGGATTCTATTGCCAACTTACAGTATACCGGCGGCACAACTGGTATTATTAAAGGAGCGACTCTTACTCATCGAAATTTGGCGGTAAATGCCGCTCAATTTCGTTCTTGGCTTAAAAATATCTATGAAGATGGTACTGGCAAATTTATCTGTGTACTTCCCATGTTTCACATTTATGCCATTACCACCACAATGAATCATGCTATTATCAGCGGATCTTCCCAATGTTTACTTTCTAAATTTGATATCAATGAATTAATGCGCTTGATTGAAAAACAAAAACCAAATCTTTTTATGGGCGTCCCGGCCATGTATATCGCAATTGCCATGAGAGATACCGCCAAAAACTATGATTTTAGTTCCATCAAAGCTTGCGTCTGTGGATCAGCACCTTTGCCGCCAGCTATTCAACAGAAATTTAAAAAATTAACAGGTACGGAAGTCAGGGATGCCTATGGCCTTTCAGAATGTTCACCGGTGGTCGCGGCAACTCCAATCAAAGGGAAAAATAAATATGGCAGTATCGGCACTCCGATTCCAGATACCGAAGTGAAAATTATCGATCCTGAGACTGGTAAAGAAGTTGAGTTTGACACTGTTGGGGAAATCGTCGTAAAAGGCCCTCAAGTGATGAAAGGTTATTGGAACCGTCCCAAAGAAACCGCGATGGTGTTGAAAGATGGCTGGTTGCATACAGGTGATCTGGGGACTATGGATAAAAATGGTTACATTTTTATTACAGATCGGCTAAAAGATATGATCAATGTAGGTGGGGAAAAAGTTTATCCCCGGGAAATCGAAGATTTATTATATACCCACCCGGCAGTTAAAGAAGTTGCAGTTATCGGCGCTCCTCATGCCCTGCGGGGCGAAGTTCCGGAAGCTTATGTCGTTTTACGAGAGACTGCCGCAACTTCTGAAAGAGAACTGCGTCATTTTTGCACTGAGCATCTTTCAAAATATAAAGTACCTCATAAAATTGAAGTTGTTGATGAATTACCACGAAGTTCGGTCGGAAAAGTGCTCCGGCGTTTATTAAGGGATAAGTACCAAAAAAAACAGTAGTCATCCTTGAAGTATCCCTGATATTAAAACGGGCTGTCTCATCAATTGCTAAAGACAGCCCGTTTTAATTTTTTTAGGTTTTTTTCGGAGGTTATTATTAAAATTTGCAATTACACTTATTACCTTTAAGCCAATACAATCTAATACGAAACCTATTTTTTCTTTGTCGCGGTTGCTGGTAAAAGCGGCTTTAAAAATTGGCCGGTATAAGACGATGATTCCCCAGCCACTTCTTCCGGGGTTCCCGTCGCAATAATTGTACCCCCACGATCGCCGCCCTCCGGACCCAAATCAATGATATAGTCAACGGTTTTAATTACATCCAAGTTATGCTCAATGACTAGCACTGTATCACCAGCCTCCACCAAACGCTGCAACATTTCCAATAAGCACTGGATATCGGCAAAATGTAATCCGGTGGTGGGTTCATCTAAGATATAAAGAGTCTTTCCATTGGAACGGCGGGATAATTCGGTAGCGAGCTTAATCCGCTGAGCTTCCCCACCGGATAGTGTGGTAGCTGGTTGCCCTAATTTTATATAACCGAGCCCAACGTCCTGCAGGGTTTGTAATTTGCGACGAATTTTGGGGATATTATAGAAGAACTCTAATGATTCTTCGACAGTCATATTGAGTATTTCGGAAATAGTTTTACCTTTATATTTAATATCCAGGGTTTCACGGTTATAACG
>DNPQ01000045.1 GCA_003501335.1 Bacillota bacterium | reverse complement strand
GGCTGGCCATTCCCTATGTGCGGGATCCACAAGGGGTTGATCTACTGCAAGTTCCGTATTATAAACATTTGGGCTTATACGCTTACCGGAAAAAGTTTTTAGTACAATACTCCAGTCTCAAACCAAGTCACTTGGAAAAGTATGAAAAACTGGAACAACTCCGGGCATTGGAGAATGGTTACGGGATTAAAGTGGTGGAAAGTCAGTTCGATTCGGCCGAGATTAACGAGCCGGAGGATGTGGAAAAGCTCCGGGCGTTGATCCGGGGAATGAAGTAATTATTAATACAGAGAGTTGGACTTAGAACCGGTGGTCGAAAGGGACTGCCGGTTTTTTGTTTTATATTTGAAAACCACCGACTAAGCCTATAAGTGGATAATAGGAATCCCCCTTTGCTAAAATAAATGGGGTTCACCAACCGCATAAAAAAGCAAAGGAGGATATTCAAATGAATAGTGAGAGTTTAACCGCTTAATTATATTGATGGGATCTCGCGCATGCAAATCGAAGAATTACTGCTGGAATACTCGCCAACTTTATTGTTTGTGGAACATGACAGCGAATTTTGCAAAAATATTGCCATTAAGATTGTTGAACTTTAACGAAGAAAATACCTTGACCCGATCCGGTAGTTTAAGCTCCGTTTACATTTAAATTGTATAATAAAAGAAATTTAGACACATGAATTTGCTTTAGAAATGGAGCTGTGGGGATGAATAAAATCATGGTAGTCGATGATGATATTTATATCCGTGAGCTTGTGAGCACTTTGCTTCGCAATGAAAGTTTTGATGTATGCGAGGCAGTGGATGGCCGTGTTGCCCTCCAAAAGCTCGCTGCAGAAAAGATCGATCTTTGTATTCTCGATATCATGATGCCCAATATGGACGGTTTTGAGTTTTGCAAAAACGCCCGTCGTTATTATAAGGATATGCCGATTCTGATGCTGACGGCCAAGGGTGAAATCAGCCAAAAGGTGAAAGGCTTTGAGCTTGGAGCAGACGATTATCTGACAAAGCCGTTTGAGGCGGCGGAGCTAATCGCCCGGGTAAAAGCGCTGCTTAAACGCTATAAAATCTCCTCCTCTCAAATTGTTCAGATTGGTGATTTGACGCTGGATAAAAATAGTTATTCTATTATGATCGACGGTGTGAAAACGGATATTCCTATGAAAGAGTATGAACTGCTGTTCAAGCTTGGCAGTTATTTGGGCAAAACTCTTTCCCGGGGTCAGCTGATTGAAGATGTTTGGGGCCTGGACTTCGATGGTAACGAGCGGACCCTGGATGTCCATATTAACCGTTTGCGAGACCGTTTCCCACCGGAGCAATTTCATTTCAAAATTACCACTATTCGGGGCTTGGGTTATCGACTGGAGGTAACTCCATGAAAAAAATAAAATATATTCATATTGGCATCAGAAATATTTTATTTCTACTCGTCATTAGTTGCGCCTATGCAGCGGCTTATGGCTTGACTGCACTGATTTTTAGAATAACCGGGCAGCCGCCGGGGCTTGTGGATCATTTACTTTTCGGTTATGTGGCGATGATTTTGATGCCTGTGGGCAGAATGCTATTTACTTTTATACTACAGCGGATACCAGACGGAGGCGAACATCTCGATTTTATGCATACCAAGCAACTCACGAATATCCTTGATGCCATGAGCAAGATTGCCGGCGGGGATTTTAATACGTTTGTCACCCCAGAGGATGGACGCAACCCTTACGGTGAGGTGGCTGCCAGCGTCAATAAAATGGCAAAGGAACTCGGTTCTATCGAGAAATTACGGCAGGATTTTATTTCTGACGTATCTCACGAAATTCAGTCTCCGCTCACTTCCATTAACGGATATGCCTCCCTGCTAAAGCGTGAAGGGATTAGCACGGATGAGATTACCCATTACGCCACGATTATCGAAACGGAAAGTAAGCGGTTATCAAAATTAAGCGACAATCTTTTGCGCCTTTCAGTGCTGGAATCGGAAAGCGCCCCCATGGAAATTAAAGCTTTCCGTCTGGATAAGCAGCTTGAAAGCATACTCCTGATGCTGGAACCGCAATGGGCTGCAAAGAACATTACGCCTGATGTGTCCCTACCCCTCATCATGATGACGGGCAATGAGGATTTACTGAGTCAGGTCTGGATCAATCTTCTGCACAACGCGATTAAATTCACACCTGAAAATGGAGGGATTCGGGTCATACTTACCGCCAATAAAGACAATGTGGTATGTACCATTTCCGACAACGGCATTGGCATTTCGCCGGAGGATCAGATGCATATTTTTGAACGGTTTTACAAAGTGGACAAAGCCCGGGACCGTTCCTTGGGCGGTAATGGCTTAGGGCTCTCGCTGGTGAAAAAAATTGTCGAGCTGCATCAGGGTAAGATTACCGTCAAAAGCGAGAAAGGACAGGGCGCTGAATTTATGGTAACGCTGCCAAACCATAATCCGGGAAAGAATAATTCGAAAGAGGAACTACAACCATAACTCATACCAAGTTGCAATCAAAACGGTACCCATCAAACGCGCCGCATGGTCATCAACGACTGCGGCGTTTTTTCATGTCTGCTACTGCGCCCCGTTTACATTGCGTTTAAAGTGCATTTAACTTCCGTTTATCTTCACCGCTTATTATAAGGACAGAAAATAAAACATTTTATGAAAAAAGGAGATCAATCATATGTTTAAAATTACTGAATTATTTTCCTTCAAGTCCATCGCAGGAAGAGAGGACCGCGCTGGGCAAGCTGATCGAAGTAGGAGAGCTCGCGCTAGGGCACGCCCGAGCGCGCTGATGCCTTGGCGTACTCTCATTTTACTGATGGTCCTGGTCATCGCCACTCTAGCCGCGCGGAATATTGCGCAAGCGGCCTCGGCAGCGACGACTGCCGGCGCCTCGACCTTGGTAAAAAGCGGCTACGTGGATGTGGGCGGCCTCCACATGTACTACGAGATCCACGGAGCGGGTAAACCCCTGGTCCTCCTCCATGGCGGATTCGGTGACATTCCCAGCTGGGGCCCGACCCTAACCGCTCGCTCAGTCCCGGGAGGTCATCGCCTTCGAGTTGGAGGGGCACGGCCGCACCGCTGATCTCGACCGGCCGCTGAGCTGGGAGCAGATGACAGACGACGTGGCCGCGGCTGTGAAGAAGCTTGGGTTCGATCAAGTAGACGTGATGGGCTATAGTCTCGGCGGCGTCATGGCGCTCCGCATGGGAGTTAAGTACCCGTCGCTGGTGCGGAAACTCGTTGTCGTATCGGGTCTTTACTCCCCCGCCGGATACTATCCGGCCATCAACGCTAACTGGCCGACCGTCCAGACTCTAGCGGGGACGCCAATGGAAAGGGAATACGCTCAGCACGCGCTCAATCCATCGCGGTGGCCCATCTTTGTCGGCAAGATGGATCAGGCGCTCAAAAACTTCAAAGGCTGGCCCGAGTCGGAGCTGCGCTCGATCAAGGCCCCGACCTTGCTCGTCTTCGGCGACAACGACGCGGTGCAGCCCGAGTACGAGGTGCAGCTTTTCAGGATGCTTGGCGGGGACAAAGCGATGGGTGGCTTTACCCCACTCGTCAACCAGATAGCTGTGCTCCCCAACACCACTCACTTCTCCATATTCGTCAGGGCCGATCTTCTCATGCCGATCGTCAATCCCTTCCTTGACGCGCCTATGCCAAAGTGAAAGGGGACATTCCTGATTAAAATTGAAAAAGATA
This sequence comes from Bacillota bacterium, assembly GCA_003501335.1. Taxonomy (GTDB): domain Bacteria; phylum Bacillota; class UBA4882; order UBA8346; family UBA8346; genus UBA8346. The sequence continues at coordinate 2,270 of DNPQ01000045.1, read as the reverse complement.
CTTCGCAAGAGAAACAATAATGAGCTGAGCATAGTAACATCATAACTATAATAAGTTGCAATCAAAAAGTACTCATAAAATCAGAAGCAACTTCGTATAAAAGAGCAATTTGTACCAGTTCGTATCTGTTCGAATTGCAAATTGGTATCAAACGCCGTATGGTCATCAACGACTGCGGCGTTTTTTTATGCCTGCAATTTCGCCCTGTTTACACTGCGTTTAAATTGCATTTAACTTCCGTTTATCTTCACCGCTTATGATAGGGATAGAAAATAAAACAACGTCGCAATCCCAGGTCAGACAGATAAGTTAAGTTTGAGTTTAAATGATAAGGAGCGGGTATTCATGGTAAATTACACCAAAAACTTAAGTGAACTCAATAAGGATTCATTGCCGCAGGCAGGAGGCAAAGGCGCCAACCTTGGCGTGTTGATCAATGCCGGGCTTCCGGTTCCACCGGGCTTTATCGTTACAGCCGATGCATATCGCGCCCATCTTGAAGTATCAGGGCTTAAAGAACGTATATCAAGAAGGCTTGAGAACATTAAGGAACAGGATATTACTGCAATATCAGAGGCGAGTATCGATATCGCATTATGGATTGAAGAGGCTCCGATGCCCACTCGGGTGCAGGCGGAAGTGGCAAAGGCTTTTGAAAGCTTTTCTGAAAAAATGGATCGGGGCGCAAAGTTAGCGGTTGCAGTACGTTCAAGTGCTACAGCGGAGGATTTGCCCTCGGCATCCTTTGCAGGACAGCATGACACCTATTTGGGGATTTATGGGAAAGAGTCTGTACTCAAACATGTGAAAAAGTGCTGGGCTAGTCTTTGGACCTCACAGGCCATATCTTATAGGATAAGCATGGGTTTTGAGCACCTTAAGGTTGATCTAGCGGTTGTCGTTCAGGCCATGATCCCATCGGAAGCTGCTGGGGTAATGTTTACTGCCAATCCGGTAAATGGAAATCAAGATGAAATACTGATCAGCGCCGGGTATGGTCTTGGAGAGGCGATTGTCAGCGGCCTGATAACCCCTGATACCTTTATTCTGACCAAGGCGGGCAGGATTAAGAAAAAGGTTCTCGGCTCAAAAGAAGTTCGAATTATATTAAAGGAAAAAGGCACTATTAGCTCAGAAGTTCCGGAGGAGAAGCGGAAATCACTCTGTCTAGGGAAAAGTGAACTCAGGCAACTTTCAAACCTGGCAAATCGCGTTGAAAAGCACTATGGCAGCTCAATGGATACCGAGTGGGCGCTTTTCGAAGGTCAAATATACCTGCTCCAGGCCAGACCGATTACTACCATGAAATCCGCTACTGAAGATTTGAATATCTTGGGTCCTGAGGATAAGATAATTTATCAAGGCAAAAAAGCTCCCTTTGGACTGCAAAGTGTAATGGAGCATTGTTCCGAGCCGATGGCTCCGTTGGATTTTGACCTGTGCTGTTTATGCTATCTGGGCTTCAACAATTATCTGCATCAAGATATGGGGCTAAAACTGCCGAAAGAGCCGGTCATGCCGGTGGAAAGAGCCAGCGGATGTGTGGCCATAAAGTATAATGACCCGAGGTTGTCCCCTGCCATGGCATGGAAAATACCAAAATCGTTGATCAAAGATTTTTCTAAGGAAGCCAAGGATATATGGCAGCCTTTATCAGAGGAAATGGATGCCTGGCTGGAAAAGGTGGAAGATACCACAAGGAATACCAAGAATGCGGAAAAATTTGTAAAGTATGTTGAACAAGCATTTGGAGAATATGGAGTCCTTTTTGGTAAAAGAATGTCGGATTTCATACCGGGTGCGGTCACTTATCTCAAGTATGGCTTTTTACTTAAAAAAGCGGTGGGCAAGGAAAACGTCGACGAGTATAAAGAACGCCTGATGAGAGCCTTACCCTTCAGAACCGCTCTTCAGAATAAGGCCATGGTAAAATTGGCGCAAGTAGCAGCAGTAAATGGCAAGGAGAGCAAGGCTTTTAAGGATGAATTGGACTTTTTCTTAGAGGAATACGGAGACAGACCTTCTGTCAGTATGGCTCCCACGCTGGGGTCGCCCACTTGGCGTGAAAAACCTGAAATTATTCATGAACTGATTGAAACGTTGCTCGGTGATCCCAGCTTGCTGAACTCCGAAGAAAGCTTCAAAAAACAGGAAGCCGATTATGAAGCCGCCAAAAAAGAAATTTCCAAAAGGCTGACCCCAGGCAAGTATCATAAATTCTTGAAAGCCCTGGAAAGAGAAAGAAATTCGGTGATAGTCAGGGAAGAAGG
>DNPQ01000053.1 GCA_003501335.1 Bacillota bacterium | reverse complement strand
TTTCAACTCCTCCGTAGATGATGAGCAAGGTAATCAGACCAAAAAGGGCTCCCTTTAACTCCACTATTTTATATCCGGTTAATTCGATCAAATAAACAAAAGCAACCCCCAGTATAATCGCTACGGAAACACTGACCAGAAACCCGATGAATTTGAAACAGAGACTATTCATCAAAGCCGGATCGTGGACCCGGATGAGCATACTGCCGGCAAAGTCATCCAAACTGTAGCCTAATAAACCGGCTTTTTTCATTATCCACTGAATGAGGTCTTGAATAATATCCCCCGTGATGCCGGCCATCGCACCCAAGACAAGCTTATCTTTCAGTATGTTGATGATACTCTCTCCCGTCGATCTTTTTATCCTGCCCTAATCGGAAGGCTTCTTTTCGCTGGCTCCTCCGTATATTTCCCCGCTTTGTATTTAGTATTCGTAACGGAAAGGGCAATGATAAGGCCAAAGATTCATAAAAAGATGGATTTTTATTGGCTAAAATAGTAAAATAACTTCGAATCTTAAATTTATCATTAAGGAAAAGTGATGGCTAAATTGTTTTGGAAGCCGGGGACTTTACTTTACCCGGTGCCGGTTGTATTGGTAAGTTGCGGGGACATTCAGGGAGTTAAAAACATCATCACCATTGCCTGGGCGGGAACAGTAGCCTCCGACCCTGTCATGGTTTCGATCTCGGTAAGGCCGGAGAGATACTCTTACAAGCTCATCAAGGATAGCGGCGAGTTTGTCATCAATCTGCCCAAGCGTTCTATGGTTCGGGCAGTTGATTTTTGCGGAGTGGTCTCCGGTAAAGATTGTGATAAATTTCAGGCTACCGGTTTAACGGCAGTGGCGGCCAAAAATGTGAAGGCGCCGTTAATAGATGAAGCTCCCCTTGCTTTGGAGTGTAAGGTAAGCTCAATGAATGATTTAGGCTCTCATCATCTGTTTTTGGCCAAAGTAATCGGGGTTCAGGTCGAAGAGACTTTAATCGACCGGAATGGCCGTTTGAACTTGGCTAAAGCGGATTTGATAAGCTATGTTCATGGTCAATACTGGACCCTGAAAGAAGCGGTCGGCAACTTTGGCTTTTCCGTTAAAAAGCGCATGAAAAAGGAATAGCAATAACTTGTTTTGACTTTAATAGAAGTAAATAAAAAAAGCCACCCCAAAGGGTGGCTTGAATTGACTTAATAGGATCTTCTGGATTGAAAGCAGTCGCGGCAATAAACTGGTTTATCACCACTGGGTTGAAAAGGAACTTTGGTTTCTTTACCGCAAGATGCACAAACTGCATCATAGAGCTGGCGTTCTCTACCTTGGAAACCACTATGGCCTCTACCGGATTGAGCTTTTTTGGCAGCTCTGCATGCGGGACAACGGCCCGGTTCATTGGTAAAACCTTTGGACTCAAAAAATTCCTGTTCACTAGCAGTAAAGATAAATTCTTGGCCGCAATCTTTGCACGTTTTTGTTTTGTCTTGAAACATTAAAAAGACCTCACTTTTAGCCCTTCGGGCCGATATTTTACCTTTCCCCGGACTATTCGGAGGCAATTCATTTCGGAATTTGCAGACCTTATTATCCTCAGTTTAGGTACTGATTTTATAATACACCATGAATCAAGAAAAATACAAGTACTTTTTTTAACAATTGAGATTAACGCAGGAAATGGTAAAAGAGTGGAGAATCATAGATATTGTTGGTAGAAGAAACTTTAGCGTTCTAGCAGGACTTGAATAAGAATTTCAAATTGGCAGCGTATAAATTATTACAAATAATATTTATGAATTGCGAGTTAAATTTTTTGCTGAAAGTTTTTTATAGGAGGCCCACCATGACCGAGACTGTTTCAACGACCTGGAATTTTACGGGCAATGGTTATATTATGCTTTTTAAATTTCCTAAATCATTTATTTTGGACCATGGCTTTTTGACAAAGCATTTTCAGGACGGCTTTTATGGAAATGTCGGGGCCATTGTTTTTGCAGATTATCAAACTTCCAATGCCGGGCCCTATCAGGAATTATTATTTATCCCGGGTAAACTGCGCTATCAGCGCCATAAATTTTATACGATTTCCAAAGATTTTGTTTCCGATCGGGAAGGATTGGAAAACTCTCTTATCCCTTGGGGAATTTCTAAAGAACGGGCTTCTTTTCAATTTTCCAACAATGGAAAAGGCCTGGATACGCTTAAAGTAACCCAAAATGGAGTGCCCATCATTGATATCACGATTCAACCTTCTCAAAGAGGCCTGGCTTTTCCTTTACGGACTTTTTTTCATTCATTGCATATGGTACAGCATGATCCGGATCAAGGAAAAATTTTTCAGTTTAATCTTCACGGGAAAGGGAAAGGTAGATTTGCTGAGATTATGAAGGTTGACGTCAATCCGGAACTTTTTCCTAATTTCGCTTTTTTCAAACATGTCGCCATTATGAAGGTCAGTAACTTTCACCTGAAGTTACCGGTGGCCAAAATGAAAGAAGAATAATAAGGCTTCAATGGAAAATCCAGCTTTAAATTTGAACTCCCGGAGAGTTTGGCTGAATTTTTCATTTTGAACAAAAGGTTCTATCTGACTCACAGGAGTCGGCCGTTTATCAATTTGATCCATAAATTAGAAAACCACAGCTTGGGGGCTGTGGTTTTTTGCTTGATAATGCTGCATATTGGACGGTATAGATTTTGTACAATTTCCATATATTGCTCCGGTGAGAAATTTACCAGATGGGTGGTTTTTTTTGTATATAGAAAAGACCAGCTAGGAAGATTATAATGATTTCATAAAAGGAGGGGGTTTTTTGGCGGACCAAAATAATTTGCCGAAAGTGGCTTATTTTTGTATGGAATATGGTCTTGATACCTCTTTTCGAACCTATGCCGGAGGACTCGGAATTTTAGCCGGCGATTATCTTAAAGGGGCCAAAGACCATGGATATCCGATTGTCGGAATCGGCATCAAATGGAAACAAGGGTATACGGATCAAAGGATTGATCAGGATGGCCGGCCGTATGACAGTTATCATAATTATCAGTATGACTTTTTGAAAGATACTGGAGTTAAAGTGGTGGTGCCGATCCGGAAACAAAATGTCGTCTGTAAAGTCTGGCTGGTGGATCAGTTCGGGAATGCTCCACTTTACTTGCTCGATACGGATCTGCCGGAGAACCAGGATGCCTGGATTACCGGCCAGTTATATGGTTGGTTCGGCGAGGAGCGGATTGCCCAGGAAATGGTCTTGGGAATTGGCGGGGTCAAAGCACTGCGAGCTCTCGGCATTTCCGCAGATGTTTACCATTTTAATGAAGGACATGCGGTATTTGCCGGACTTGAACTGCTCAGGGAGAAACTGGAATGGGGATTGCACTATGATACGGCGGTCGCGGCAGTCCGCGAACAGATTGTCTTTACGACACACACACCCATTGTTGAAGGTAACGAGTCCCATGAGCTCGATCGACTCATGTATATGGGAGCTAATATTGGATTATCAATGGAACAGATGGCCGAGATCGGCGGGAATCCTTTCAATATGACGGTCGCTGCATTGCATTTATCGCGAATCACCAATGCGGTTGCAGATTTACATTGCCAGACCGCCAATAAAATGTGGTGCAATGTTGCCGGTTGTTCATCCATTATCGGTATTACCAATGCGATTCATACACCGACTTGGGTTGATCCGGAAATGATGAAGGCGGCTGCCGGAGAGGGCTGGGGCTGCTTATGGGAGCAACACCAAAGAAACAAACAAAACTTAATCGCTTTTATCAAAGAAAGAACCGGCGCTGAACTGAATCCGGAAGTTTTATTAATCGGTTTTTCAAGGCGGGCTGCCGGGTATAAACGCAGTGGATTTATATTTAGCCGATCGGAAGTTATCACTCCATTGCTAGAAAACGGTAAACTTCAAATTGTTTTTTCAGGTAAAGCGCATCCACTGGATGACGGCGGTAAAAAAGTCGTCGAAAATCTGGTGCAGATGGCAAAACGTTATCCGAACGCAGTGGTGTTTTTAGAAAACTATGACATGACCATCGGGAAAATGGTAACCAGCGGTTCGGATGTTTGGCTCAATAATCCGCGCCGGCCCAAAGAGGCCAGCGGCACTTCAGGGATGAAGGCGGCGATGAACGGAGTTCTTAATTTGAGTATTTTAGATGGTTGGTGGCCTGAAGCTTGCAAACACGGGATCAACGGTTGGCAGTTTGGGGACGGATTTGAAAGCAATAACCAATATGACCAGGACGAGCATGATCTGAATGCCCTTTATCGGGTTTTACAAGAGGAAGTCATCCCGACTTATTACGATAACCGGGAAAAATGGCTTAAAATGATGCGCGAAAGCATCAACAGCACCCGGGAAACCTTTGCTGTGAAAAGAATGTTGGATGATTATTACCAGAAGATGTATATTTCCAGATAATTTATGGGGGATTATATACGCATATAACGCATAGAACTCATAGAACTCATATAATTTCATAACTCGTTTAAACCTTTGAAAAGCCGTTGCAATCCTCCTGCAGCGGCTTTTCGTTTCCCTCTAAATTTTCAGAGCCTTTTCCATCCGGGCCGTTGATGATAGCATTCGCCTTTTTTAGTAAACGCAGCGGAAGGAAGTTGGAAAATAAGCAGATAGTTTCGTTTGCTTGATTTTTAGGTGAACATTGTACGCCCGGCGGCCGTGAAAGGTTGATGATTTTGGGTAATTTATGGCGCTTTGATGGAATAATAACCGGGTGAGGTGACTCTATTGAAGTTAATCTATGGAGGTTACTCTTAGGAGTTGATTCACCATTAAGGTTAGAGGGGGAATATGGATTGTTTTGCAATCAATGTGAACAGACTGCCAAAGGTACGGGCTGTACCAGCGCGGGTGTCTGTGGTAAAAGTCATGAAACGGCGGCGCTTCAGGATTTATTGGTTTACGCTGTGAAAGGAATCGCCATGTATGCCCACCGGGCTCGTCAGCTGGGAATCAAAGACCGGGAGACGGATATATTTGTTTTGGAAGCCCTTTTCTCGACGGTAACCAATGTAAATTTTGACCCCGAACGGCTGGAAAAATTGGTAAATAAGGCCGTAGCGATCCGGGAGCGAATGGAAAAAATGTACGGCGAAGCTTCGCAAAAAAGCGGCCAAAAAGCCGAAGCCTTGGAAGGCCCGGCCACATGGCGGCCGGGGAAATCGTTCCCGGAACTGATAAAACAAGGCGAAACGGTTGGCTATGAGAAAAATGATGAAAAATTCGGGCCCGATATTGCCGGCTTACTGAATATGATTATTTTCGGGATTAAAGGAATGGCTGCCTATATGGATCACGCCCAGATTTTAGGTGTCCATGACGATCAGGTTTATGGATTTTTTCATCAGAGTTTGGACTTTTTGACCAAAAGTAGCTTTAATCTGGATGAATTGGTGGCGCTGGCTCTCAAAGTCGGTGAGGTCAACCTCAGAGTGATGGAATTGTTGGACAGCGCCAATACCGGAACCTACGGACATCCGAC
>DNPQ01000598.1 GCA_003501335.1 Bacillota bacterium | reverse complement strand
TTCCGAGGTACTAAAAGCTCCTTCTTGGATACAAAAAGCTCCTTCCGATGTACTAAAAGGTCCTTCCCGGATACAAAAAGGTCCTTCTTAGGTACAAAAAGCTCCTTCCGAAGTACTAAAAGCTTCTTTTTCTTCCCTTCATTCAGTATCTGGACATCCCGTTTGCTTTCCCTGATCCGGATGGGAATCGATTTTTCGTAAATACCCGATAATATCCCGGGCTTTTGGCGGACACCCCTGAATACAATCATGAAAGCTATTGGTGCAGGAGCCGATACCGATGCCTGCCAAACTTTTTCCCCGGTAATACTGCCCGATATATAGTTTGGATTTTACTTTGTCCAGTTCCCCATCTTGCCTTAATCTTTCTAAGGCGTGCATCAAACTTCCGTAACAAGCGGAACAGGCCTCACGTTCTTCAACGTATTTTGCAAATCCGTTAAATCTGGGAATATTTAAAATATCGGGTCCATTTTGAGCAGCATTTAATTCCCGGATCACAGCATTGTCCAGATTGGCATTTCCGACTCCGAGAGATTCAGCGATTTGAATATACGGTATTTCAGCCACTTCAAAGCCCATCAGACCGGCTACATAGCTATCCATCAGCACTGGATCTTTAGCCGCCAATATCCGGTTCATAGCAACTGGATGGCCGCCTTCTTCAAAATTCAAATCACCCATCATCCCATCGACTAAAATCAGATTCTGCCGGATTAACCGATTCAAACAGGCAATCGGCCGATGCAGCCCTAAACTATGGAACCTCCTTTTTTCCATATCCGGAATGCAACCTTTCATATTCTTCAAGGCACAAGTCATTTTGGTTTGACAATGCCCCTTCAATACCGGAATATTAATTAAGTAATCGAGAGCCATCACCTCATCACAAACCTTGAGCTTCATTTCCTCGATGTCGTAATCCCGATAACTGTCCTTTTGCAAATCGATCAGGGGAATATTGTACCCCTTCGCGAGCTCTACATAACCACATACTTTAAAAGCTTCCGGGGTCCGTTCCCCCACCCATGACCCTTCAAGGATACATAGATTGTGATACCCCTTGGACTGGAAGTATTCAATGACCCCGGCTACCAGTTGGGGAGAAGTGGTTGCCCCACTGCTGGATGGCTTAGCCACCACTAGGTTCGGTTTAATGCCAATCCGCGCTTCAGGAACCAATCCTTCTTCAGGCTTGATCTGGGTTAGCAGCTTCAAAACCATTTCTTGTGGAGAACTGCCGTAAATCACATCAATTTCGTTGGCGTCCATCAATATTTTTTCACTCCCGGAAATAACTTTTTAAACTTATTCGCTACCACACTTTCAATCGTATTGAAATAAGAGCGGAAGAACGGGCCGTTTGTAAAATTCCATCAAAATACTTGAAGAACTTATTTTTTCGGTAACGTTATAGTAAACTCCGTACCCTTCCCCACTTCACTTTTTACAGTGATTGTACCTTCATGAGCTTCCACAATCGCTTTCACGATGGTCAGACCAATTCCGGAGCCTCCTGTCAGTCGATTTCTGGATTTATCAGCCCGGTAAAACCGTTCAAAAACGAAGGGCAAGTCTTTCGGAGCGATCCCGGATCCGGTGTCGCAGACAGTGATAGTAGTGTTTTCTGCCGACTCCTGACACCGTAACTCTATTAATCCACCGGATGATGTATATTTAAGACTATTGGCAATTAAATTAATCAACAACTGGCTCATCTTATCCTTATCAGCCCGAATAAAGATCTGATTTTCGTTATAGACCAGTCGGATCCCCTTTCTGACAGCCTCGGATTGAAAATTGATCATCAATTGCCGAATCAGATCTCCCAGATCAAATTCATTCACATCCAGTATGAGACGGCTGCTTTCAAACTTGGTTAACCGTTCCAAATCTTTAACCATTCGTGAAATCCGGTTGACCTCATCATGGCAACTCTTCAATCTCTGACGATCCGGATCCCAGATACCGTCGATCATTGCTTCCAAATGACTCTGCAAGGTCGCTAGCGGTGTTCTAAGTTCATGGGCTACATCGGCGGTCAGCTGTTTTCGCAAAGTCTCCTGGCTTTTTAAAGCCGTAGCCAGCTCTGTCATGGCCGAATTGAGCTGATTCATTTCCCGAATATTACTTTGAGGATAATGTTGAACTTGATAATCGCCGCTGGTGATTACCTGCGCAGTTTGAATAACCTCGGAGAGAGGCTTGCTGATCCTTCTGGCTGTTAATGCGCCGGCCGCTAATGCCATTAATAAGGCTAAAATAGCAACACCGACAAGTAAGCGGTTTAAAGTGTTAATAAAAAGTAAATCGTTATCCGTATAGAAAAACGGTCCATAATAACCGATCCGAACCCGACCGATTATTTTGAAATCATATCGTAAATCATAACTGCGTTCAGTATAACCGCCTTTCCAATTGGGATAACGGCTTTGCATATTCCGGGCCATATGAACAATCATTTGTTGACACATACCACGATTATGGGTCATGGCATCCCAGATCATCCGGTGGCTATTATCGTCAATGCGCAAAATCAATCCTTGCTCTAAGGCATTCATCCCAATTTCATGAATAGCCCCGGCGTTCCACCAGCCGCCCGGATTATATTCCCGATTAATAGCCGTAACCATCTGCAAATTGAGGCGTTCTTGATTTTCCCGTACATATTTGCGGAACTGTTGTTCTAATAAAAAATTAGCCAATACCCCGACAATAATGACTCCAATCAAAGCCACCCATATATA
>DNPQ01000001.1 GCA_003501335.1 Bacillota bacterium | reverse complement strand
ATACATCGACAGTGAATGATGCATTAGAATCAAAAGCAAACTTAATCCGTCCGGGTGAGCTTTCGGTCCCGACGGAGACCGTTGCTACAGTTCCTAACCTTGGTTTAACAACAGATTCCAGAGGAATCCTGATGGTCCGGTTTACGGCGGGAGGCAACGTTAAGGTCGGACTTTTTGCTATTCACGGAACCGATAGCCTCATTAAAATAGCGGGTGATGGAATGGCGGATCAAAAGGACACAGCAAGCAGTTATAATGCTTATTTCTCGGAAGGTGCGGTCACGCTTCAAAATACTTCAAGCTCTGATGTTAGTGCAAAAGTAACCTACTTTGGAGCCTAATGTAAAAAATAATTGCGAATTTTTTTGAAAGCCGGTTTGAGCGGCTTTCATCAAAGTTAAAATCTAGAAAAGGAAATTGGGAGATATCATGGCAAATTCATCGACTACCAGTACGGTCGACTGGGATACCCTGCGGGAAGAGGGTCTAGCACATCTGCAGGCAATATCCGGCGACTTATGGACGGATTATAATATTCACGATCCCGGGGTAACATTTTTAGAATTGCTTTGTTACGCCATTACCGATCTGGATAACCGCATTTCACAAGATATCTCGGATATCGTAACGGAAAATACCGCGACAGCCACAGTAAAACATTATTTTTCCCCGGGCGAGGTTATGACAATTAATCCGGTAACCATCAACGATTACCGGAAATTGCTCATTGATTTGCCAGGAGTAAAGAATGCTTGGCTAACTGCGGTTACCGATAGTGAACCAACGCTATATTATGACAAGGACAATAATGCGTTGCTTTACGACTATGCATCCGGATCAGAGAGAATGAATGTAAACGGGTTGTACCGGGTCTATATTGAAAAAGATGAAGATGTAACGGATGAGGATGCACTAAAAGCCGCAGTATGGGAAAAACTACATGAGCATCGTAACTTATGTGAAGATTTCCTGGAAGTTAACATCATGGAAGAACAGACGATTTCAGTTTTCTCCGATATCCAGATCGATGAAAACGCAGATGCGAACCAGGTTATGGCGGAGATCTATTATGATTTACGAGAGTATATCTCTCCTGGCGTCAAGCAATACAGTTTGCAGCGGATGTTGACAAAGGGGAAAAGCATTGAAGAAATTTTTACAGGGCCCCAGCTGGAAAATGGTTTTATCGACGATGACGAACTCGATAACGGTATTAAACGTCAGGAGCTGCATACTTCGGACTTGATCCGGATTATCATGGCCCATAGTGAAGTAAAGGATGTCCGCAATTTATATATTGCCAATAAACTCAATCCGGATGTCCGGGAAAAACAAGAATGGGCTTTGGTGGTAGATAGTACGAAAGCGTTGGTAATGGAAGACTTTAATACCAGCAAGCTTCGGATGTTTAAAAATGATACAATTTGCCCGATCAATGGGGCGACCGTTAAAGCTAATGTAGCCGCATTGGAAGAGGATGCGGAGCGGGAGATGTTTGACGATCCGGCTATGGATCTCACCGAGCCGCTGGGTGAGATCCCGGATGCTCTTTTTGATTATACTTCCATCGCCTATGAACTGCCGGCTACCTATGGAGTGAGTGAGACGGGATTGCCCTCAACAACCACGGCCAAACGTAAAGGTTTGGCCCGGCAACTCCGGGGCTATTTACTATTTTTTGAGCAAATATTAGTCAATTATCTCAAACAACTGGACAGTTTTAAAAGGCTCTTTGCTTTCAGGCAAGATACAACGGAAGTCTTAAAAAGTTATTTTTCCCAGCTATTGCCGGAAGAGATATGGAAAGATGATTTCCCGGAAATCGCCGCAATAGTTGAGGCTGATCTCACGGAAAGTCTGCCGTTTTGTGAGACTGCCTTTTCACGGAAAAACCGAATTTTCGATCATTTGCTAGCACAGTTTAATGAGAAGTTTGCCGATTATGCTTTGTTTAGTTATAAATATAACTCGACCAACGGATTAAGCCAGGATGATCAAAGTATTAATTATTTAACGGCTAAGGGTAGTTTTCTGGAAAATTATCCTGAACTTAGCCAAAATCGTAACCGCGCATATAATTATAGTGTGGCCAACAGCGGCAACGAACCGACCGATGGATTGAAAAATTTGATTGCCGCTAAATTAGGGATTGATCTGGATAATTCCAGCTCTGATAGCAGTGATTCCGAAGAATTTTTTGTTGTCGAGCATATGCTGTTTAAGCCGGATGAATCCTCTGTTCTGGATTTGATTTGTAGTGAGAGGATCGAGGAAGATTATCAACCCGATCCGTATTCGTACCGGTTAACGTTTATAATCCCCAAACAGGCTGGGAGGTTTTCCAACAGTAACTTTAAAAATCTGGTATATGATACTATCAAAAATGAAACACCGGCCCATATTGGCTATACTGTACTGGAATTGACAGCCACTGAAATGAGTGAATTTACAGAAGTCTATCATAATTTTTTGACTGAACTCATCAACCATAAACAGGGTAACTCGACCTCGTATAATCTATACCGGGGGCAATTGATGGAGCTTTTGGGTATTGGGCGGCCCAGAATTCCGGTATTGCATTTGGATGCACAGGATGTGTTGGATAGCCAAATTGCACCTGGAGACGGGACTTACGTTACAAAATGGGCTGATTTGAGTGGCAACAATCATCATGCCTGTGCTGAGTCTGAAAATACAGCGCCTGTATATCAGGAAAACGGCCTGGGAAGCTTATTGCCTTCTCTGAAGTTTACCGCTCAATCAGCCTTGGAGATCAACAATGCGCTCATTACGGATGATTTCAGCGTAATGGTCGTTTTTAAGACTCTGGCGCAGGATGGAACGGAGACAGCCTATTTTCCATTAATCGCCGGTGACCAAGCTACCTCATTTACATTGGGTTTTAAAGGGAATGGTGATGCCGTTGCCGGTATCGGATCAGAAATGCTCACTATCGAATCTAAGGCTGCCAGTCCGCATATGGCGATGTTTTGCCGTGACGAAACCGCAGGGGAGATTCGCCTGTACTTGGATGGAGCTTTGGAAATGACCCGGGAGTTAACGACCAATACTGCTTTGGCTAGTACAGCTGTGGCAATCGCCCCGGGAGTGGAATGTGAATTGGCAGAAGTGATTGTCCTTG
>DNPQ01000015.1 GCA_003501335.1 Bacillota bacterium | reverse complement strand
TAGCATCCAAAAGGTTCCAGATTCAATGAAAGAATGTCAAATTCGATTCTCCGGCCATCATCCAGAGTGACTCCTCTACCTTTCGCATCAATCCGAATCGATTGAGCCGCTATAAAATGAACTCCTTTACGCTGACATACTTTCGCTAAATCAATTGCCACTTTTTCTTCTGTAAAAACACCTTCTAAATAACCAGCCGCCATCTCCAAGTAATAATAAAAAGGAAAAGGGGTGATTAAGATAATCTTCAGGCGTTCTAATTCCCATTTGGAAAGTTTATTGATGAGACAGATGTGCGTCAGACTTCCACCGATTAAAAGAAGCTTCGTTTTGAGTAATTGTTTTTTCATAATGCCGCCTTATCATAGATTGTTGTCAATTCTTTTGATTCTACTTAAGCCATATTCTTATATCGGTATTATTAAAATTAGACTTTATCCAAGGTTGGTTACACAAAAAGGGATTTGCCCCAAAAGGCATGAACGCATCTATGCAAAAAGCGTTCTATGCGCTTTGCCCATAGCAAAAAAGCCCCTTTTTTTATATGCTAGTAATGATCATAGATGATTATTGAATCAATTTTCTAAACCTTTACCAATCACCAAACTGTTTTAAAGGATTGAAGGTATCTCCACCCCGGCTTCACGCGGCTATGGCAGCTGAATATCTAACTGATGCCTAACCGAAGGCAACGAGTTATACAGATGCAGGCATCCGTGCACAGAAAAATCTCTGCCGGAGTGTATGTTTTACCTTGGTTAGCCAAGGTAACCAATCCGGGCTAAAAGTATTTCCAGATAGCCATCCATCCCGGCAGGTGGACAGTTAAAAGGAAGAAAACTTGTCGGAGTGGCTGTTTGACTTAGAATTTTGGATTCAAAGTATTTTCTAAGTAGATCGTAGGTGATAAAAGATGGATCGTTATAATCGGCGTTGGGTTTCGGTTGAAGAACATCAAAAACTCCAAATGCGAATCGAAGAATTAGAAGCTGAAAATGAAAAACTAAAAAACCGTAACGACTTGGTTCGGGAGTTGATTAGCTTTTTTGCCACCAGCAACCGACCGTTTATGAATACTAGCAGTAAGCAAGAAAATAGCGGGTCTTTGGAACAATTTGTTGAATTGGCAAAGGGTTTATCCAATGATATCCGAAACATTATGAAAACAATTACTAAAAATTAAAGGAACCGGAGCCGATGGAGGCTTTAATACGCAGAGCACAAAAGGAAAAACATGGGTTAGCCCTTGCAAATAGTCCAACAAAGGTATTTATGATGCTGTCAGCTTTGGAATTTGATGTAAAATAAAAAACAGGAGACAGAACGATTTTAAATTCTGACTCCTGTTTACTCTTTCCCGATTTTAATTATCGACTATACCCCTTCGGATGACCCTTATGCCAACGCCAAGCGGTTTCAATAATCTTCTCCAATTGGGCATATTGAGGCTGCCAGCCCAAATCTTCGCGAATCCGTTTGGAAGATGCAACCAGTTCAGCCGGATCTCCGGCTCGACGGGGCCCTTCTTTAACCGTAATCGGCTGACCGGTGACCGCTTTTGCGGTTTCAATGACTTGCCGGTTTGAATAGCCTTGACCATTGCCAAGATTGTAAATGGTTGAAGAAGCTCCTTTATCCAAAGCCTCTAATGCCAAAATATGGGCTTGAGCCAAATCATTGACATGGATATAATCTCTTACACAAGTTCCATCGGGCGTTGGATAGTCGGTGCCAAAAATTTCAATATGAGACCGTATTCCAAGTGCCGCCTGGAGGACAATTGGAATTAAATGGGACTCTGGCTGATGATCTTCACCGATGGGAGCTTCCGGATCCGCGCCGGCGGCGTTAAAATAGCGTAAAGAGATATACTTCAGGCCATAAGCCTGATCGTAAGCCTTTAAAATTCCTTCAAAAGTCAATTTGGAAAACCCGTACGGATTGGTTGGATTTTTCGGATGATCTTCCGGAATGGGAATCTGCTCGGGCTCGCCGAAAACTGCGGCCGAAGATGAAAATACAAACTTTTTGACACCGTTCTCTCGCAGGGCATCCAAAAATAATAAGCCGTTGCCAATATTATTATGAAAATACTTGGCGGGCTCACCAACTGATTCCCCTACCAGACTGTAGGCACATAAGTGCACTGCGGCCTCGATTTTTTCCTCGTGGATAATCTTTTGGACAAGGGCCTTGTCACCAACATCCCCTTGGATGAATTTACCAGCCAGAACTGCTTCAGGATGCCCCTTTACCAAGTTATCCAAAACCACCGGCTGGTGACCACGACGGGAAAGTTCCAAAGTCACATGACTACCGATATAACCGGCTCCCCCAGCTACTAAAACTTTCATATCTCATTACCACCTTTATGCAATAATTGCAGCCCCGCTTGCGGCCGTGCTGATATAAATTTGTGGAATAATGCCAGTCGTTGTTTGATAATTCTTACGAATATGTTCACTAAATTCAGCCTCGGCTTTGGCTTCAATCAAAGATACAGTGCAACCACCAAAACCGCCGCCGGTTATTCTCGAACCCAAGACTCCGCGAACCTCGCGGGCTAATCGAACCAATAAATCAATCTCCGGACAACTCACCTCATAATCATCCCGTAATGAATCATGAGAAGCATTCATGAACTGACCGAAACTTTTTAAATCACCCCGGCTTAAAGCATTCATACTGGCAAGCACCCGGTCGTCCTCCGTGATCACATGTTTGCAACGGCGGTATACCACCGGATTAAATTCTGATTTTAATGCTTCCAATTGTTCCATTTTCGCATCACGCAAGGCCTTAATGGCCGGAAAATGCCTGGCTAAAATCGCCAACCCTTGTTCGCATTCTTGACGCCGCTTATTATACTCTGAGTCTACCAATGTATGTTTGACTCCACTTTGACAGATGATGATCCGGCAATCACCGAGTTCCAAGGGGACCAACTTATAATCCAAAGAGCGGCAATCTAGAAATAAAGCGTGACCCTGCTCGCCCATCATCGAAATAAACTGATCCATAATACCGCAATTCATGCCCACAAACTTATTTTCAGCCCGCTGACAAAGTTTGACCAATTCAGGCTTTTCAATTTTAAATCCCAGCAACTTCTGAGCCATCACTACCGTTGCCACTTCCAAAGCCGCCGACGAACTAAGGCCCGAACCCTGGGGAATATTACCCTGAAAGGCAATATCCATCCCGCAAAGCTTTACACCTTTTTCCTGAAGCATAACCAATACTCCACGCAGGTAATTACTCCAACGCTTTTCCTGATCATACTGAATCGGCTGTTTCAGTGAAAACTCCACTGTTTGATCAAAATCGGACGAATAAATCCGGACCGTCTCTGAATCGTTTTTTCGAGCTGCGACTAAGATCTGAAAATCAAGGGCCATTGGGAAAACAAATCCGTCATTATAGTCGGTATGCTCCCCGATTAAATTCACTCGTCCAGGGGCGCGACTGACAATGATATTTCCGCTTTCTCCAAAAGTCTTTGCAAAAATATTTTTGATTCCATTGATTGCTTCATGTTTTAACACGTATCAACACTCCTTCTTGACGATTTCACGGCATTCAATCCTCAAACCAGCTTAATCTCCAGACCTTTGTCTTTCAGGCGAGCTACTTCTTCGGGATCAGCCTGTTCATCCGTGATCAACAAATCGATATCTTGTAAACCTGCAACTTTAGCTAAGGCAACGTTTCCTATTTTGCTGGAGTCCGCCACCAATATCCGGCGACGGGCCGCTTTCAGAAAAAGGGATTTCATTTCGGCCTCAGCCATATTAACATTGGTTACGCCATGCTCGGCCTCGATCCCGTTGACTCCGATAAAAGCGACATCGACTTGAACGCGGTCCAACACGAACTGGCCGAAAGGGTTTACCAATGAATGTTGTTTGGCCCGTAAAGTACCACCGGTAACCAAAACAGTAACCTCCGGCGCCTCTTCCAGTAACATGGCAATATTCAGGGCATTGGTGACTACAGTTAAACCTTTTCGTATTTGAAGATTTCGGGCGACTTCGGTAACGGTGGTTCCTACATCCAAAATAACAGTTTCGCCATCGGAAATCAATGTAGCAGCTTCCCGGCCAATCCGGGCTTTTTCATCCTGAAAAGCAGTTTCTTCAATATGGAAAGATCGCTCAAATCCTCTTTTACCAACCAAAATCGCCCCGCCGTGGGTACGGTTGAGCAAACCTTGTTTTTCCAAGACATCCAAATCTTGTCGGACCGTCACTTCAGAAACAGCCAGTTTCCGAGCCAAATCAATGACGCGGCAACGGCCTGATTCATTTAAAATATTTAATATAACTGTATGTCGTTCTTCAGGGAACACCCTTATCACCCACTTCCATTTTACGTTTACTTTTATTTGCTGTCAATTAATTTGTTTTTAGAACGTCAAAAAAGATATTTCGTAACGAATCAAAAATGGAGCTATCCAATCGGCTTTGGATCTATCGAAATGCTTGGAAAAATCCCTTACAATTTCGATATTTCAAAAACCCTTGGAATAGCCCCATTCAAAGGAACTTATCCCTCCAGACTATTTTACAACCACTTTAAATGTCTTCCGTTCAGTATTTCCAAGGTTCGGGTCTTCGACAAAAACCAATACATTATACGTTCCCGATAAAGTAAAACTATGTTTTTGATCGGGCCCTTCCACAATACTTCCATCGCCAAAATCCCAATAATATTTCATTGGGGTATTTCCATTGCCTTCTTGGGTGGCTACGGCGTGACCATTAACCGTCAAAGGAGTTCCGCCTGATAATGGCGTTAAAGTGGCGCTAAGACGAATTTTAGGCATTCTAACCTCAATCACAGTAGTAACTTTGGCAGAACTGGCGGGATGCAACCAATCTTTAGCTTCCAAAGTAACAGTATATTTGCCGTCTTGCCGGAAGATATGGACCGGGTTTTGTTCAACGCTAGTCTCTCCATCACCGAAATCCCACAAATATTGAGGGTCGCACGGTGATCCGGCTACAGCCACTTGCCCGTTAAATTTAACAGTCAATGGAGCCAATCCCTTACTGGTATTTGATTTTAATGTTACTGTCATTTCGGGAGGCAGGGCCTCTATTTTTAATGAAGTTGCTATCATATTACCCGGATGCAAACGATCACTAACTGTCAATTGAACATTATAAAGTCCGGGTTTTTGAAAAACATGGGCCGGTTTTTCTTGATTACTGATTTCTCCATCACCGAAATCCCAACGGTAAAGTAATTCAACGGGTGAACCCACGACCTTCAGTACTGGATCAAAATCAGCCTTCAGGGGAATAATACCCTTTTCAATGGATACGGTTGGCTTCATGGTCAGCTGGGGCGCCAAAGCTTTGACCACAAAAATCTGCTCTGGAATCAGAAGTCCCGGATGAAGCTTATCAACGGTTTTTAAGACCACTTGATAG
Organism: Bacillota bacterium; assembly: GCA_003501335.1. Classification (GTDB taxonomy): domain Bacteria; phylum Bacillota; class UBA4882; order UBA8346; family UBA8346; genus UBA8346. Next base: position 4,236 of record DNPQ01000015.1, on the reverse strand, counting down.
TCGCCGGGTTCTTTAAAATGATATGTAAAGTCCTTCCCTTCAATGGTTTCTTTACCAACCTCCCAACTAAATTTAAGTTGGGTAGGTCCGCCATAAATCGTAGGATTAACCGTACCGGTTACATCAAAGGGTATTGAACCGCTCAGCGAACTCAACTCTGCATTGGGCGTAATACTCATTGGCTCCGCCACAACCTGCCAGTTTCGTTGAAAAGTGTAATCTCCAACCTTAGCGGTTAACAATACTTGATATTGTCCGGGAGTGGCTATAGTGCCGTTAACCTCTGATCCGGAGGTTTCATTCCCATCACCGAAATTCCAGGTATAGGTGGCCTTTTGACCATAATTTACGACGGCATTGACTTTTGCTGCTAGATTAAGCTCCACCGGACCTCTAAGGGGATCAACCTTCGGATCCATCCGGATCAAAGGCGGAACCTCTATATTACAATAAAACTTTTGAGAAGTATCGCCGTTTGCCAGCTTTCCTTTGCCTTCGATAACAATGGCAGCGTTTCCGGCATCACTGAATTGATGGGATACTTTATCTCCGCTGCTCGAATTATTGCTGCTCCATTGCCAGCTCCAGTTCGAAAGCCCCGCCGGTCCGGCGACTTTAAAATTAATCTGATACGGTTGATCTCCCAGAGAATATTGAACTTGGGCTTCCATATATTTCAGACCGGCTTGAACCGTAGCGCCATCCCTGGTTACTAAAAGTGAATATTCACCGGCATATAAAGTCATTTTATATTGGGTTCCCTTGGGGATAACCAGTTTTCCAGACCCGGAGACAGTTTTATATTCGATTTTTTTGGCCGGTGTCTCCATGGTCTCAATTACAAAATAAGCCGGATCTTTTTCACTGGCCAAATTTTTCTTGTCGATCTTAACATTCCACTCCAGGGTGGTATCAAAGTCCACAGGATTGACAGGAACAATAACCGACTGTTTTTGATTGGCCTTACTCACCTGGACTTGAAGAAAGCGATTAATAGGTATAGTATTGGCATCACTACTGATGCCAATACCGTTTACAACGCTGGCAAAAACAAATACGAAAGCGCATAGCAAAATAAAGTAATATTTCCGCAATTTACTTACCTCCTTATCATTTTATAATATATCATAAATTTTACCTTGAAACGTAAATAACTTACTTAAACCTGAAATACATTTTCTTCCAAAGTAAATTGCTTGATCTTTTTTATTAACAATTTATTGGCAGGATTTTTAGAGAAGAAGTTGAATAAAATATTGGTTAATAATTCATTTTGAAAATGGTATATGTGGTGAAATTGATGGCGACTAAAGATGAAGAAAGCAGCAAACAATTAAAACAGTTTGAAAAATTAACTCCCGAGCAAATCGTTAATGGGCTTCGATTTTGGTTGAGCAATGGAGATGAAGACTCAACACCCAATCCTATCAAAATCCCTAGGCCCCCTGAAACCAAAAAATAAAACGTAATTAAAAAAATGTTTTCAGCCAACATTATACCTCATCCGTAATTCCCCATATCCCGGCCAACTTAAGACTTTCATTTCTTTACCAGTTTTCTTTGTTCCAATTCTGCCTTCCATAAGATTTCTCTTCCGGCAATACAAGTACTTACCCAAGCCGCTGCAATCGCCCATCCGGCAACAACATCACTGGGATAATGGACTCCCAAATATACCCGGCTAAGGCCGACTCCCAAAGCGGATAATATTAATAGAAAGGCTAACGGCACACTATAATGAAAGTTTTCTTTGTAGCGAACTGCTAAATATGCCAAAAATCCATATACAGTCATGGTAAGTAATGCATGCCCACTTGGAAAACTATAACCACTGGCTATTCCCAGCCAAGGCAAGGGTGGCCGGGCCCTTTCAAAAGCAGCTTTTAAAATCTCGGTTAATCCCACTCCGCCGCCGACACAGATATCCAATACAATACCATCAATCAGAAAGCGCCGGTACAGAATACCGAAAATAGTTACCAATACAATAATCAAGATAATTACCGGACTTGATCCCAGGTTGGTAAAGCCTTTCATGATCGGCGTGAGCCATGAGGTTCTCCAAGACAAGATCACAGCGCTAACCCTCTGATCGAAAAAGCCCAATTCATTTTGAAGCAATTCATGGGCCAGTTTCACGAAAAAGCCGATGCTAAATATAATTAAAGTTGCACCAGCAATGAGAAACCAGCTGAAATGACTTAGCGTTTCGGTTGTGGTATCGACCTTAGCCGCTCCCTGCTGCCAAACCACCCTCAAATGAATTAATAATGGAATCAAATGTTGTTGTACCAGTTTGGTATGCCAACATATCAATACTATCAAAACAATAATTCCAACGATAATGAACGTATGCAGGCTGAAGGAATGATGCAAATAGCCGACGACTTTGGGCCCGTAAAACATCAGCAATAAAACGCCGCTAAAAAAATGAATGCTTCTGGCAATCGCCGATGTTGTGATAAAGGTAAATACCGGCATTTGAAAAACTCCGGCCATAATCGCAAATATCTTATAAGGAATCGGGGTGAGTCCTCCGATAGCAATACCCCAACCACCATACCGCAAAAATAAAGACTCCATTTTACTGGAGCGATTTTTGAATAGATGGGTCAAAATAGGCCGTCCGACCCGGAAGCCGATCACATATCCAAATACACCTCCCAGTATCGAACCGGTGGTGCCCACCAAGGCATAGAAAGGCCCCAATTGGGGAGCGGCTAAAGTCATCGGAATGAGCAACACATAAGGAGGCAAGGGGAAGAAAGAAGCCTCGACAAAAGACAAGGTAAATAAGCCGATTACCCCGTAATGGGCCAAAAAAATCAACATATGCTGTGACCAAACTTGCATAAGACTCTCCCCTCAATGCCTCTCAAACGAAAATATCAAACATCATTTCGCCAAGTTAGCTTGACTTTATATGCTTATCTTTCCGTATTGAAAAATCCTTCTTTCAGAAAACCTATTTTAAGTTAGGCCGGATTAAAAGCTGATCTCTTCGGTTATAATAGCGGCATTATTATTTTCACTTTTCACAACTGCAACATTGGTATTGAAAATCCACAACAACCGCAGACCAAACCCGGCAGTATAACTAATAGGCTCATCTTTCGTAGTAAAACATCCCAAGCGGATCGCAATCGTATTCCATAAGGCAGTCTGTTCCAGTCCAAAATGAATCCGGGTTTGATCGTTACTGGTATTCGTAATATTCTCCACATCCAGTGACAATAATGTACTTTTGAAAGGATGATAGGCAAGTCCTAAAATGTAAGACTGGGGAATTTCCACAGCTAAATTTTTTGTAGTCGATGAAGATTTATAATACCCCAGCGCATAACCGGAATCGGTTGTATCCAGTTGTACTTTATAGATGGATTCAGTTCCCTCATCCGGGTCAATCTGATAAAATGCATTACGGGCTGTAAAACCAATATTGACCTTTGAAGTTAGCTGGTACAAAATCCCAATATCACAAGCCGTGCCTGTACCGGAATTATAAGAGACTATTGCGCCAGTAGAATTAAAATCACTAATTTCTTGAATCCATTGAGTGGGATTTGTCTTTGAATAATTTGATGTATCCGGTATCGTTGGACTGTTAACTTCAGCACATCCGGCAGCAACCGCTTTAAGGTTAATGCCGAACGCCAATCCTTCTGTAATGTGAAATGCCACGGTGACTAATCCATAATCAACCGCAGTTGTATTGATATTGGTGTTCTGGTCGTCCATTTTAGTGGTCAGATCGAAATCGAGATAATCATTGATTCCAAAATGCTTGGTCGTAAATCCCAATAAGGTTGCCAATTGGACGCTTTGATTTAAATCATCTTGGGCCGGCATGATATTATCGTCGAGCGCATCCTTGACATTTTTCATTTTATCCAAATCGCCCTGGGCCCCAACGCCCAAGGTCAGGCCGAAGTGTTTGATTTGGGTCATCCCGGCCGGGTTCCAGTACGGCGCATAATTATCATCGGCCACCGCTGTATAAGCACCGCCCATACCAATGGCGCGAGCTCCCTGTCCGAGGGAAGCCCCCAAGCTGATGGAAGCGGCAAATGCAATCAAAAAGGCAGTGAGGATTGCGGTTAATGTTTTTCTCATGATGCTAATCTCCTGACATAAAATTTTTTTGTTGACAATAACCTTGCTTGCCATTAAAATTTTCCGAACGATTGTGCAGGTTTGCAAAACCATTTTGCCAATCCTCCAAATCATTTTGCAGGT
>DNPQ01000299.1 GCA_003501335.1 Bacillota bacterium | reverse complement strand
TACAGCCTCTTTGCTGTGGACAACACTCCCGCCCGTTGCAATCACTGACTTTTTTACTTGTAACTCACAAATAACTTTCTCCTCAAGTGTCAGAAAATCGGCAACTCCGTCCTGATCAATTATTTCCTGCAACAAACGGCCACTCCGTTCTTGAATAACTAAATCCGTATCTATAAAAGCCATTCCCAGCGTCTTGGCAAGTAAAACTCCGATGGTACTTTTTCCGGCCCCCGGCATGCCGATTAAAACGATATTTTGTTGTGCCATTTTCGCAGCTCGTCCCTTTAGGTTATGATTTTATCGTGCCAATCGATAGACTGACCCGGTAATTACCAAATTTCAACAGAGCATCCAGCAATTCATTTAACTCTTCATTCGAGGTTGCTTTCACTTTTAATAAGTAACAACCATCGCCGCTGATTCGATGAGCTTCAACTACAACGCTCCTAGCCTTGATAAAACGATGGAACTCAGGGTGGTCCGTTGTTTTCATATATACTGTTACAAAAGCCGTCACTGCTTTTCCCAGTTTTGAATCATCGAGAACGGCACTATACCCCTTAATCAAGCCTAGCTCTTCCATTTTTCGAATACGGCCTCCGACTGCCTGGCCCGTCAAATGGACCTGTTCGCCAATGTCCCGCCACCCAATCCGGGCATTCTTTTTTAAAAGATCAATAATAGCAAAATCGGTTGCATCAAGCAAAACCTTCAATTCCTTTCATTCTGAAAATAAAATCGCCAAGTTGTTTCGCGGCGAATTTAAAATTTCCATTATAATGAGTATAACAAAAATATGGAGGGATCGATCATGAAAATTGAATTATTGCGGCATGCCACTTGTTTGATTATCTTTAAAAATAAAAAAATACTGCTGGATCCGATGCTTAGTCCATCAGGTACTCTCCCGGCCATTCCGCAAGTTCCCAATTCATCAATGAATCCCCTAGCAGATTTACCGGGGAACGTAGATCTTGGTGATTTAATTTCCGGGCTTCATGCTATTTTAGTCACTCACACTCATCAGGATCATTTTGACAATACCGCCGTGGCTATACTCCCCAAGGCTATTCCTTTATTTTGCCAGCCTGAAGATGTCCCCAAAATTCAAAACGCCGGCTTTATGAACCCCCAACCGGTAGTCGAGAATTCACACTGGGGTGATATTACCATTTTCCGTACCACCGGACAACACGGAACAGGAGAAATCGGCAGAAAGATGGGACCGATATCCGGGTTTGTATTGAAAGCTCCGGGAGAACCGGTCTTCTATATCACCGGCGATTCCATCTGGTGTCCCGAAATCAGGTACACATTGCAAACTCATCGGCCTGAGGTGATCATTTGTTTTGCCGGGGCAGCCCAATTTCATGAAGGAGATCCGATTACCATGACTGCGGAGGACATTTTTCAAGTATCCCAAAATGCACCCCAAGCAAAAATTGTGATTGTTCATATGGAAGCCTGGAATCATTGCCGGTTGAGCCGGAAGAAATTACAAACTTTTTTAAAATTAAATTCTTTAACCCGGGTAGCTGTTCCAGAGAATGGGGATTGCCTGATATTTTAGCAAATTTATTCATAACCATTTGGCATATTTACTCACCGGTTCTGCAATCGTCCAATCTTTATCAATGCAATAGCGTGATAGACAGCTTTTTGTAATGAATCAATAGCCAAATTTTCCATAACCCCTCACTGTTTACAAATATTTAAAATGAATCAACTTGTCTTTTATCCATTAAGTTAGTACGCTAACTATAAGGTGAGTATAAGACATATTTCAAAGAACAGGTGAAATACACAATCATGAATACTACTTCCAGACTTGGAGAAGCCAAACTCTCCACTTTATTGATGGAGTTCTCCGTCCCGGCCATCGTCGGTATGGTGGTCAACGCTCTGTATAATGTAATTGACCGGATATTTATCGGCAATAGCGCGGGTTCATTAGGAATCGCCGGAATCACGGTGGGTTTTCCGCTGATGTTGATTCAAATGGCTTTAGGAATGCTGATTGGTTTAGGCGCCACAGCTTTGGTTTCAATCCGGCTCGGACAACAAAAAAAGGATGAAGCCGAAGCCTACATGGGAAATGCGGTAACCCTATTGGCTATCGGGACAGCTCTCATCATTACGTTGGGATTATCTTTTTTAACCCCAATTCTTAAAACCTTTGGTGCAAGTAAAGAAGTGCTTCCCTACTCCAGGGCTTATATGAGCATCATTCTATATGGCAGTATCTTTCAAACCTTCAGTTTTGGAATGAATAACTTTATACGGGCCGAAGGAAAACCAAAAATCGCCATGGCGACCATGCTAATCGGGGCGATTTTAAATTGCGCCCTAGCCCCCTTATTTATTTTTGTATTCCATTGGGGCATCCGAGGAGCTGCCTTAGCGACCGTGGTTGCTCAAGCTGTTTCTTCCATCTGGATTGCCTCACACTTTATTTTCGGAAAAAGCATGTTAAAAATCCGGCTGACCAATCTCAGGCTGCGCGGACACTTAGTCGCCGGAATACTTTCCATTGGCATCGCGCCTTGTGTGATGCAACTTTCCCAGTCCTTATTATTCGTGATTATGAATAACAGCTTACTCAAGTACGGTGGTGATGTGGCCATCTCCGGGATGGGAATTGTCAATAGTCTAAATACATTAATCTTCTTGCCCATTATCGGCATTCAGGAGGGTTCCCAGCCCATCATCGGATACAACTACGGCGCCGGGAAATATGACCGGGTCCGAAAGGTTTTGAAATATGCTTCCTTAGCGGCAACAACTATATCTTGTATCGGTTGGATTGTCACTCATATTTTCCCGGTGCAATTGATTTCCCTATTTAATCCCAATGACAAGGCCTTGATTGCCTTTGGAAGCCATGCATTGATCATATATTTAATTTTTCTGCCGGTGATTGGTTTCCAAATTATCGGTTCCGGATACTTCCAAGCCGTTGGGAAACCCATGCGGTCCATGCTCTTAAGCTTTTCCCGGCAATTACTTTTACTAGTTCCGGCATTGCTGATCCTGCCCCGCTTTTTCGGGCTTCAGGGCGTCCTTTGGGCCGGGCCTTTATCGGATATCATTTCGGCCCTGTTAACCGGCTGGTGTATCTATTTGGAATTCCAACACTTAAATTTAAAGCACCGGGAAAGTATGGCGCCAAAGTTGGCAGAAGTGAAAGCATAGCGCAGCACAGCAAGCAGTCTCTCAACAGTGGATTTAATAGTAACTTTTTACCGAGTTTAGGTCTACAGAATATTTCTAATTCAAATAGTGCATTTTTTCATGCAATGATTCTTACTATTTCAAACCCGCTTACAATAATTCCATTGGCAACCTTTGTATCAAAGGCTGTTGCAGCCGTGTAGCCCACTGCTGAAAGAAGTACGCCGGTAAAACCCGCTGAATAAGCCTGTCCTAACTTCCTGGCAAATGAATAGATCAAATATATCGTTCCATCTAAGCGATCTTTTGTCTTAATTTCCGTATCGTCAATAACATCTGTAGTCATGGCCCAGCATACCAACGCGAATAATGCAGGCATCTATCCGGAAACTATCATTTAATTCGGTTCAATGGGCCGCCAGGAAAATAATAATGATTCGGATATCGATCTCCTGGTGGTTTAGGAGGGTTAAAACCATATGGCTAGGTATATTTTAAATCCTGCAAAACCCCCTCCGGGGATCGGTTGTCCCTTGTTGTTGTTTTACTAGAGAATTTGTACTTTAAAATATCGAAAAAGATTCTCTGAACGACCGGGAGAATCGATCCTTGT
>DNPQ01000147.1 GCA_003501335.1 Bacillota bacterium | reverse complement strand
CATTAATATCCGTATTGGTTTTTTGATAATGATCGACAACCTTCACGTTGGTGCGGGTTTCTCCTTTGATAAAATAAAAATCATTTTCGATCCCGCTCCTTTCAAGAAATTCTTGGATAAAACTCCCGGCGCTGCCGCCCAATATTCCTACGGCCTTGCTCTTGCCGCCCAAGCTTTGGATAACTTTGGAAACATTAATTCCTTTTCCACCGGCATCATATCGTACCGATGACACCCGATTAACAGTTCCGACCTGAAAATCAGCGATTTCTACCGTTTTATCCACGGCCGGGTTTAAGGTAATGGTAATAATCATTTTTTCCCCTTACAACGTTGTAGAATTTAGTCGCTAAAATATTTATTGTGCTTAAGCTTATAAAATTCATCCAATATATTACTTAACTCGTCAAATGCTTCTTCCGGAGTCCTTTCCATCAGCAACCGGATAAGCTCAGGTCTTTCAATTAGCATTCCATTTACAAAGCTTACTGTCTCCAACAGATATTTATTGCAGTCTTCCGGCGCTGCAATGACAAGAGCGACGCGTACAGAGGATTTTATTCCTTCAGCGTTGGAACCCGGAATATCTTTAGCAGGCTTGATCATTCCGAAATAAAGTTGATCAACGGCTTCCGTTCGGCAATGCAACAATAATATTCCGTATTCGGCAATATAAGTACCGCCTTTTTCTTCTCTCGCCTTAAGGGCTAATTCCAACTTGGACTGACTATCTGGTAGCAGCGGGAAATCCTCGCTCACCTCATGGATTAATGCATCAATGCTCCCTGCCTTGGAATCTTCTATCACAAAAAAATGATCCAAAATTTCCGTAACCGCCTGCCCATAATGATTAAGGTCCTGCATTTTATCTTTAAGATTGAATGCTTTTTTCTTAAAGTGAGGTTGAATCCTATAGGTTGTTTTGAGTCGTTCCAGCAATTTCGTTATGTTTAGCTTATCCGCTCCCAAAAGAAGCGGGTTCACAATCACTACAGGGACAATGCATTTTTCAATGTCAATCGTGGAAATAATAAATTCAATTCCCTGCTCTCGAAGCCGGTCTTCTTCAATATCCAAAGCCGACGTTACTTCTACAATATTGATATTATCAAATTCATTCTCTATTTTAGCTGCCAGCAATTGGGAGGTGCCAATTCCAGTTGCGCAGGCGACAAATACCCTATAAATACGCTTCGATATCCCTTCAGTTTTTTCAATAGCCGCCCCAAGATGCATTGCAATATAACCGATTTCCTGTTCCGGTATTTTCATACCAACCTGTTTCTCGACAACCACTACACATTTTCCGGCCAGTTCCAATAACTCGGGATAATGGGATTTAATCTCCTCATACAACGGATTTCTAATTTCCAGTTTCATCCGCAATCTACTCAGGGCTGGTCCTAAATGATTGACCAATCCGGTTAATAACTTTTCATTTTGGGAAAGAAATTTTCCGGTCTCTGTTTCAGCGACTTTAATGATCGCATTGGCCAGTTTTACCAGATCTTCATTGTAGATATTGCTGGTATTCACATCCCCACTGATAATGCCGGTTTTCGTTCCTTTAATATGCATTGCAATATAGCCGATTTCATCTTCCGGAATCTTGATCGTAAATAGACTCTCCATTCCTAAAGCGAGCTTTGCTGCAGCTGCATATTCCTTGCTTTGTTTCAGTTCCTCCATCAACTGCCGGTTCATAACAATATCTTCATTTTGGATAATTCTTTGAATCGCTATCGCCAAATGGACAATTAATCCTACATAAGCACTGTCGGCCAGCTTTTGACCGATATCGTGTTCCATGCCGCGGACCAATTCTTCCAATTGATGAATGGTATTGTTATCAAGCAAATGTAAAAGCCGATTTCTGGCAATTAATTCGGTATTACTGACTGGCACCGGCTGTTCGGGGATATTCTCCCGCAATAAACCAAATAAATAATTTTCATTGATATTGTCATAGATTAAGCTGATCAGACCTTTACGGATATCATCTTCTTCGCCGGCGATATAAACTCCCAGACCTTGCTTTCTCACCAAAGTGAGTTTATGTTGATTCAGCCATTCCTCAACTTTATCCAAATCGCTACTAACAGTTCCTTCAGTGATATTGAGTATTCTTGTGAAGGTATACAATTTAACCGGATCCTGATTTTGCAACAGCTCACTGCAGATAATAGTCTGCCGTTCCTTGGGCGTATAGATTTTTTCTTCCTTTTCTTCTCCTAAGAACTGCATCATTTGATGGTGATCTTCACAGTTTCCAATGACTTTAATGCCAACACCAGCCTTTTTCTCCAACTTACACCCTTTTCTGACCAGCCATTTCTCGACGGCCGGTAATTCCCGGAGTACAGTACGGCTACTGATCCCAAGGCCTCTGGCAATTTCGGTAACTGTGATATAATCGTTTTCATTGCAGATTCGCTGCAAAATGTTTTTAACCCGCAATTGAATGGTAATTTCCTGCATATACCCTCCTAAAGAGCGGCTGAACGTTTCCCAACCCACATCAAATCTGTCTTAGGTATTCGGAATTCAAGCGGTCTTGAAAACGCTTTCAAGATAAGATCTGCTATAAATCGGGGTTCTATAGGGTAGTCAGAATATTGAACCACCCTACAGATAGCCTTTGTTTTTTGACCAACGGATATTAGTACTCTTTAGACCAACCTTTTTACCAATTCGTCATACTCCGGACAATTTACAAAATTCTTGATTGAAATATGCTCCGCGCTGGGTGCCACACTTTTTGCCCGTTCCGTTAAGCTTTCATGGGTAATTACAATATCCGCATCCGCAGGAATATCCTCAATAGCGCAATTGGTAACTTCAATTTTCAATCCGGCTTTATTTAGCTTGTTTC
>DNPQ01000611.1 GCA_003501335.1 Bacillota bacterium | reverse complement strand
TCGGCGATGCTGCGATCAAACAATGCGCCGGGTTTCATATGGATCGGTATATTATGTTTGGCGCCGATCATGGCCGCACAAGCAGAGGCTTCTTTGGCGTCCATATTATAGAAGCCGTCAATCGGCAGTAAAGCATAATCCAACTTGTATCCGGGTAAAAGGGTTTTCATGGCTTCGGTTGTTGAAGTATCACCGGAAGCGTATATTTTGGCCTTATCTACAGTGATCACAAAGCCCACGCATTCTTCGCGCGGATGATTTTTATTGTAGGCGGGAACGGCATTGATCTGAATTCCTTTTAGGGAAAAACTTTGATATTGATTACCGGCGAAAGCTTCCTTATTGGTAATGATGACGCAATCTTTCTTTTTCGCTACCAGGCTGATTTGATTATGATCCCCGTGTTGATGCGTTACTAATATGATATCCCCGGGGATATCATATCCTTTTCCGGCGTAGGGATCGACATAAAAAACGGTTCCTTGATCCGAAGTAATCCGGTAACTGCCATGTCCTTGGTAACATAATTTTGCCATCTGGATTCAATCCCTTCTTAAAATATGATTTGAAAAACTATGCTTCTTTGCACCATACTTTCCCCAATTTTGCAAAAGACCCAAACAATCAATCCTTCTCCAATCATAAACCAACTTTTGAAAATTGCCAAGTATTGATTGAACATGCAAACAAACCGGATGGAGTTGAATTCAAACAATTTTAGCTTTGTTTCGGATGCCTAAAAAGATATCGCGGGGAAACTCTTCTTTGAACCCAATCATGAGGCTATGGTAAAATAAAAGAACGAGAGATAGTCAATGAATCTGAAATGGGGTGTTTGGATGAATTTTGCCGACAAAATTTGTGTCATTACCGGTGGAGCCAATGGGATTGGCCTGTGTCTGGTTGGCGAATTTGCTAAAAATGGGGCGAAAGTGGCTTTTATTGATTTGGATCAAGCCTCCGGAGAGCGAGCCTTGGCTGAAGTTCAGAAAAACGGAGGCGAAGGTCTTTTTTATGCCGGCGATATCAGCGAGAAAGACATTTTGGAGAAATTCGTCAAGCAAGTCATTGATAGATACGGCCGGGTTGATTATCTGATCAATAATGCCTGCTTAAGCCGGAAGGGCATTCTTTCCGGCTGCGGTTATGATGATTTTAATTACGTTTTAAAAGTAGGGGTAACCGCTCCTTATATGTTGGCCAAGCTTTTTCAAAACCATTTTGGAAAAGACGGGGCGATTGTCAATATTTCCTCCACGCGGAGCTCCATGTCACAGCGGGATACGGAGAGTTACACTGCTGCTAAAGGCGGTATTACGACCTTAACGCATGCCCTAGCCATCAGCCTTGCCGGTAAAGTGAGAGTCAATAGCGTCAGCCCGGGCTGGATCGATGTAAGGGCTAATTTTGACAGTGATTACGAGAATCAACACAGCGCTGCCGATAAGTACCAGCATCCTGTCCGCCGGGTGGGCAGACCCATGGATATTGCCCGTGCAGTCATGTTTTTATGTGATGAAGACAATGGATTTATCACGGGCGAAAATATTACTGTCGATGGCGGCATGACCAAACAAATGATATACAGTGGCGACTTAGGTTGGAATTATTCGGGAAGTTAAGAAGAGTGGCAGCCTGTTCAGGGTAATTTTAACTGAAGTCAAGTCCTTGGCGGGCCGGGGGATGCCTGCTTTAACTCCCGGTAAAAGCGATAGCCATTCCGGCTGCTTTTTTTGATGGTGTACATGGCGCTGTCAGCATGCATTAAAAGCAAGTTGGGGTCCCTTCCGTCGAAAGGGTAGCAACTGATTCCAATACTGGCTCCAATGGTGCAGAACTGTCCTCTAAGAGGAATGGGTTTGGTTATCGTTCGGAGGATCCGTTTGGCCATTGGGCCGGCATCATCAGGTTTTTGTAAATCTTCGATCAACCCGGCAAACTCATCACCGCCGATCCGGGCGATGGTATTTTTCCCTTGCACACAGGCCTTGAGCCGGATGGCAATCTCACATAAAACCAAATCACCCGCTTTATGGCCCCAATTATCGTTTACCGGTTTAAATCGGTCCAGATCGATGTAGAGGATGGCTAAATAGGAGTTATGTTTTTTGGCATGACCGATGGCTCGGGCCAGCCTTCTTTGAAACATAATCCGATTGGGCAAATCAGTGAGGGAATCGTGAAGGGCCAGCGCCCGATATTGGGCTTCCGATAAACGCAGCAATTGGTGGGATTTTTCTAATTCGTTATTGCGGACTTTCAAAGCGTTTAAATGGGTTTCCAATGCTTCTTCCAACAATGCCCGGTTTGTTTCGCTCCGTATCAATTTCTGTTTTAAAATACGATTTTCTTTTTTCAGAGCAGCAATACGTGCTACATACTCTGTTGGATTCATGAAGCTAATATCCTTTCAAAAAGCGCTTGAATCGGTGGGGCTAAGCAATAACGTGATAAAAGTGATACCATGAAATAAAGATCTCTCACCCATTTCAAGCGGGCTGAACTCTCCATAAGAATAAAAACCGTAAAAGTTGGTATCGGACGGTTTCTAACCATACTTTTTTACTTAGTTGATTATTACGTTAACTCATGTAAATATCAAGCAGCTTTTGGGCTTAATTTTTTGGGATTAGAAGCCTTGCCAATAATATCCCAGTAAGTCCAAATAGGGCATTCAACCATTGCCGCAACACAGTGGTCAAAGATTTGATCTACCATATGACGACGATTAAAGCGATAACTAAATTCATCAAGATAGTACTGAAGATACTTGGAATCCAAGCCATGAAATGTACCACCAATAAGGGCTTTAGCATTTGAAACCATTGTGTGGAGCCATCGCAT
>DNPQ01000449.1 GCA_003501335.1 Bacillota bacterium | reverse complement strand
AAAATCATCAAACCGGTGGTATAAATCTTTTTATGGCCGAACATATCTCCGAGCCTGCCATAGGCCAGCAGCAAGCTGCTGATAACGAGCAGATAAGACATGACCGTCCATTCCACCAGGGAAAGGCTGGTATGGAAATAAGCGCTGATATTAGGAAGGACCAAATTGACCACACTGCCGTCGAAAGCCGACATAAAAGTGCCGATGGCCACCGCCAGCAATGTCGCCCGCTTGCGTTGCATAAATTTCATGAAAAACCCCCGGATTCCTTTTGAAGATATCTTTAAAAAAGTTCAATTAAAAATTATATCATATTCTTTAGCAATTATTTATTAAAAGTACCCGACAAATCCTAAGCCCATAAACAGCATTTGCAGTTTGTCAATTGCCTTTTTTAACAAAAACCAGCCAAAGGATTCTGCTTGATTATGGTCACACTAGAGTAGGAGGTGATTCTCTTTTGAGCAGTCCACAGCAAATCCAGGAATGTATCGATAGTTGCACCCAAGCGGCAAATTCGTTGCGTTCTTCAGCCAATACCCTATTGTTCTCTATGGAGCGAAACGAAAATGGCCTCTCTCTCGTGGCTGTCTTAAAAGTACACTCAACATGAAGAAATACAATCTATGATTTATCAAAAGGATATCCGATTTCGATAGATTGTATTTCATGTTTTCATATTTACTTTTAGGGTAGCCCCGCCCCCTCCGGCGGTTATTTCGAAATTTTATTCCGGATAGTCATTGATATCCCATCAAGTCCCCAGGCATCAGGGTTCAGCTCATCGATGATAAAATAGTTTGCTTCTTCGCAATTACCCAAAATCTTCGCCAGCAAATTTTTAGTTTCTCCCATCATCTTGGCCATTTCTTCCGGATTGCTGGTACCCTTGGAGATCTTGATACTCACGAAGGATACCTTTCGGGCATTATCCTCTGCCTGTTCAATGGTTTTACCGCCGATGGCCCATTGATTTTTTCCAATTCGTCGAGAATAATCACAATAAGCTCTCTCTCTCTTCCCATGACCTTGACAATTAATTCCGTTAGACCGGCAATAATATCTTGCCTTTGATCCGAAGTTATTTGCCCTTTCACCAGCTTTACATTGACAAACGGCATTTGATTTCCCCCTTCTTGGATTTTACTCCTTCATTGCCCTGTTCATTTGGCATTTGACTATTTCTCACCTTGAATAACCCATCTGCCGCACTCATCGATCTCTGTCTCCAAATTGACATACCGGGAAAACAACCGATCAACTTCTTCTTTCGCATAAAACGAATGGGGCAATCCCTTTTCCGGGCCGCACAAAGGGATGCACGTTCCATCTTCAAGAGTTTCGTGCTTGGCCATCATCGCCCAATTTTTGATACAATCGTCACTGGGCAGGGATAGAAATATTTTACCATCTTTCACGAGTGCCTCAAATATCTTATCCAGCAAGGTAACCACGTCCTTCTTCATTCCATGATGAAGCGTTGCATGAGAAATGATTAGATCATAGGTATTGGACGGATATTGATATTCATACATATCCGCCAGAATAATCTTTCCTTGGTCTCCCAGTAAATCTTTGGTCATTTCCACTGCGGACTCGCTGGAATCAAGTCCTGACGTCCGGAATCCTTTGAGCTGAAGGTACTTTAGATACTTGCCCGCTCCACATCCTATATCCAAGGCATGCTTGTGCGGAAACGCCGATTTCTCGATGAAGGAGACAAAGCAGGGATGAAGATCATCTTGAAGAGTGGCCCAGGCTGGTCCCCCTGCTAAATATGTTTTATAAATATTATCCCATACGGTTCCAGGCATTTCCTCTCCCTCTTTCATTTGTTTTTACCATATTCATATTAATACTCATCAATTAATTTTTTCCCAAGCTTAAATAAGGGAGGTAAGGAAATCCATATTACTCCAGTTACTATAATCCCCCCGACTATTAATTTAAAAAATTCAAGATCTCTCCCATAAATTCCAACCACGACAAATAAACCTATAGGCAGGTTCAAAAACAGACCTGTCAGAGTGCCGGGTGCATACCTCTTAAGAGTAATGGTTGCCAAAAAATGAGGAAAGAGTGCATTCAAACACATCATCAGGATGAATCCCAAATAGATATACTTTAAAATCTCATTAAAGTGTCCTACCGATAAAAACAGGGATGTTACAATATAGCCAAAAATCGTTATGATGAATAATGCGAAATGGAACTCATTATTGGTGACTTGGGGATGGTATTTACCCGCGGATTTCGACCATTTGGGTAGCCAAATAGCTTCTTCCAGGTTATGAAGGGTAAAGGACATTAAAAATAGTATCTCAAACATTCCATTTCTCCTTATTTCTTGGGCTTGATTATTAAAAGAGCTCTAAATTCCGTGTCGTCATCGCATTGTCCTATCACTGATACTTTTCCAATTGACTGGGTAAAATAAAAGTTCCATCATCACCGGTGGGAAAATCGATTACCTCAACCACGGCATCTAAATTCAATTCTCCATAGATATGGGGGAATTTTGTCCCGCAATTGTCCAGATCCTCCCATTTTATTTGGGCTGTAACTTTTGATGGATCAATACATAACAATACCACAGCTTCCATTCCGGAAAAATGACTGTTGGCGACATCGACTACCTCTTTTACAGCGGAGCAATGAATAAATCCACATTGATCAAGAGAAAACCGGCCATATGTTCGATTGTTCCTGTATTTTTCCCAATCACTTTTTTTCAAAGTATGTAAAATAATCATTGCCTGACCACCTTTTCTATATTGCACTCTATCCATGAAACCAGTTATTTTAAAAATTCCCATAATATTATATTATTTCGCTTATTCCACACCGATTCAATAATCCCTGCCTTATGGAATAACTATGGCATTCTTATCAAAACATGTTCAAAAATCATTCAATCATGCATATCAAACTTCACGGGTTATCTTGTTCTTCCATGCGCACCTTTGACTGGGGTGAAACAACTCACAAGCTCCCAAACAGTCTTTCACTTTTAATCTGAATCACGCATCATTTTTTATCAACCCGACAGTCTCCCGCTTGGTGGCGGGGAACTGCCGGATTGCGGCTGTCCTGTTTAGCCAGCCAGACCGTCTTCTTTCCCGGCCGGTGCCGGGGCAACTTTACTGGAATACTCGCCTTTTCTGAACCCGCACTCGGGCCAGGTCTCCTCGGGTAGCCCATGCGAACTAATTTTTTGGCATCGCTGCATAGCCTCTCCAAGTCACCCATCGTCTTCTCCGCCTGGGCAGTCTCTTCTCGACTGCGGGCCTTAAGGGCGTTGCGATTATCATCCCGCTTGATTGCTTGTTCGTATAAAGTGCTCATTTGGTCGAGGACTTCCGGAGTATATCCTCTCTTACTAAGTTCGCTGACATGGGCGTTGAGTCCCGCCAGCATATTTTTGACGGCAATCAGCCGCGTAGCAAATGTGGCCATTTTGGTTTCACCTCCTTTCAATAGACCATAAAAAAAGAGCTTACGATAAACGTCGCTCTTTCAATGGATGGTCAATATTCGATTTGAAATTTACGGTTCCAGTTCAGTCCCGTTTTTTCATAAAAGCCCGTAAAAAAACGCCCGGTCCTCCGTGACGTTTGAGAATGAATTGGATTTTTCCCCCTGGAACTTTTTTTACCTGTTACCATATTATCACATTTTTACGGACAATGGGTGCCAGAAAAGTGCCGGGAATTTTGAAACGCTTCAAACCAAAAAATCAGCCATAGCTTAGGAAATGAACCCTTTTTCGAAAGGAAAAGTGCCAATGAAGTGCCGGGGGGACTTAAAACGCTGCCTATCAAACAACAGCGGCCGCTTAAAAACCAATCCCCCAAAAACGGAGACTCAAGTTCTGGTTTAGGGATAGATAAATTTAAAAACCGATGATCAAATTTTCCAACACCCAAATGATCAATCCAACCTCAAAATTAATCTTTTTCTTCAATAAAAATTTATTTCTCTCACAAAAGTAATTTTTTCTCCATTTCACTTATGAAAAAAAATAGATCCTTAATCAAAATTTGATAAAGGACCTAAGAACGATGGGAACAATTTATCCAAACCACTCTCTCCTAAACGGTTGTTACCTTGAAACTTTTAAATCTTTAACACAACTTTCATCGTCTGCTCCGCTTTTTTTACCATTTCCATCGCTTGATGAGTTTCCTCCAAGGGCATAAAATGACTAATGACTCGCTCAAATGAAGCAGTATTCTGGAACAACAACCGCATCGACCGTTCAAAGTCAATGGCTGTATAGGTCCATGAGGCAGTCATCCATTGTTCCTTACGGGACATCCGGAATAAATCGACTGGTGGAACCTCTTTAAAAGCCCCCACTACAATGAGCTGCGCTTCCGAACGTCCCATTTCAATCATTTGCTCGGTAGTACTGGGATGACCGACGCATTCAAAAACCAAATCAGCACCGCGATCTTCGGTTTCCGCTAAAATACGCTTTACGGGATCATCTTGACGGGCCCGGATTGTATCCAGTCCCATTTTTAAGGCATTCTCCACCCGGAAGTCGGAGACCTCGCTGATCCTGACCCGGCAGCCGGAGAGTTTGGCAATAAGCGCCACCAATATTCCAATGGGGCCGGCTCCAATAATGGCCACACTATCGCCGACCTCAACTTTGGCCAACCGAACCGCATGAACTGCCACAGCTAAAGGTTCAACCAGAACCGCTTTTTCGTAATCCAATTGTTCCGGGATTTTAATCAGGCTGGAAACCGGGACCTTTACATATTCGGCAAAACCACCTTCGGTTTGAATTCCGATAAACTTCAAAGTTTTGCATAAGTGCCGTTTTCCATTACGGCATAGCTCACAAACACCGCAAGTCAGTGTGGGGATTACCGCTACGCGGTCTCCCATTTTATTGCCTGAGTTGTGGCTATCATGAATAGCCACGATTTCACCAACCAATTCATGGCCCGGAACAACCGGTATCTTGGCCCGGGGATTTTTTCCGGTATAAATTGCAATATCCGAGCCGCAAATACCGCAATATTTTACTTTAATTAACGCTTCTTCAGCCTCAATCTCCGGTACCGGAATATCGACCAGCTCGGCTCCGCATTTACCGTCAAATCTAATTGCTCTCATGAAGGTATAAGTCCTTTCTTGACATTTTTTACCTTTAAACCTGTCAGTCTTTCGGTAGCACTACAACTTTACCGGTTGCCTTCCCTTGTTTAAGTAATTCGAGAATTTCTTTTAATTGGCTGCGGGGAATGATTTCACTGATTAATTCCT
>DNPQ01000094.1:16438-17150 GCA_003501335.1 Bacillota bacterium | reverse complement strand
CTTGCCATAATTCCTTGAAAGTCAAAGTTTTTATGCAAAAGCCAACCACGATGGCGTAAACAACCGCTATCGCCGCGGCCTCCGTCGGGGTAAAAAGGCCGCTCAACATACCCCCGATTAAAATGATCGGCGCCATTAGCCCCGGGAGCGCTTTCCAAAAGTCTTTAAAAATTTGCCTGAATCCGGCGAATTTAGTTTGGGGGAGGCCACGGCGTTTAGCAACCAGGGCAATTCCGATCATGATCATCACCGCCATGATTAATCCCGGCAAAAAACCGCCAATCAATAATTTGCCGATCGAAACTCCGGCGACCGATCCAAAAATAATCATGGGAATACTTGGGGGGATAATTGGCCCGATGGTCGAACAGGATGCGGTTATGGCGGCAGAAAAGGCCAGCGGGTACCCCTGATCGTTCATTGCCTTGGTTCCCAGCTTACTTAAACAGGCGGCGTCCGCTACCGCCGAGCCGGACATACCGGATAAGACAATGCCCGCCAACACATTGACATGGGCAAGACCGCCGCGGACATGGCCTACGCATTTGTTGATAAAATTAAAAATCGTATCGGTGACTTTAATATCACCCAAAATCTGAACGGCAAAAATAAATAAGGGAACTGCCAGTAAACTTGAGGAAAGAAACGAATTTGCCAGTCTGGCATCCATCAATTGGATTGGGATGTCCGGATAGAAGACACAAGCGGCAAT
>DNPQ01000094.1:13253-16111 GCA_003501335.1 Bacillota bacterium | reverse complement strand
ATAACAATCAAATGGATCATTCCTCACTTTGCATAGTATAGAACATTGTTTAAATCTCTCAATTTTTTACTATGGATGCCCAATTTTTGAGAAAGCTTTTGAAACAATAGTAAGCCACAGCCAGCATGAAAAGGGGTAGCGCAATATAGACATAACCCATTTTTAACCACGGAAGCGACAAAGAATCGGCGCCCATTGCCGTGAAAGCGAATATTGCGCTTCGATAGGCAACCACCAGGGCGCTACCGGCAATCACCAGCTCCATCAGTCCATCAATCAGGCAAATTTGCCATCGGTTGAGTTTCCTCTGCAATTTTAGCCCGGTTACTAAATGTTGATTGTTTTTGGTAACCCAGATTGAACCGAATAAGGCAAGCCACGACAGGCAAAATTGTGATACTTCATCGCTCCAGTTCATGCCGGAATTGAAACATTCACGGAATACATTCTGCAAAAAAGTCAATGTTACGATCGCCGCGAGCAGGAATCCACTCAAAGCAGGAATACCCTCATCTATGATTTTCCCTAATTTCACCTTTTTTCGCCTCGCTTTGGAGGCAGTGCTTCCCTCTTTTTAGAGAGAAGCAATGTCTCGACAAATAATTTTCATTAATGTATCAACAAACCCATACCATGAAATAAAAAGCCGCAATTTTCACGCTATATAAATTAAAGTTAGTAATTGAACAAAAAGATTAATTATCGTCAACCATCCCCTAACCCCTTCCTCAAGGAAGGGGAATTAGCAAGTATTTGCGGGGATACCCCGCGCCCCAGCAGCTTCACGTCCCCAAGGACGTGCCGCATGCTGCACTTGCGGAAAAATTAAACACAAAAAAGCTTTTACAAAGGTGCTCGCCTACGAGTAGGCGCGGGAAGCCCTGCCGGGGACCGGGGTGTTCCCCGGTAAGTCTTCTTTTAAAAGTCCTCCCTTGAGGGAGGGTTGGGTAGGTTGGCCCAAATCTTATCCATCCACAAAACTTAATTCAACTTATAAGCTTATTGAATCGCTTCGATTTTATTAATCCACTCCTGGTCGACAAATTGGCTCCAAATTGTTTTGGCTTTTTTCCTGAAAGGAGCTAAATCCGGCTCCGTAAATTTCATTCCCGCTTTCAGTAAAAAGTTTTTATCATCTGCTTCGCTCTTCTTCCTTAGAGTCTCAGACAGCTGACAGCTTTTAGCGGCGGCATCGGCTATTATTTTTTGTTGCTTTTTGGTTAAACTCTTCCAAAAACTATCATTGATTATCATCGGATAAATCGGCCGCACATGACTGGTTAGAGCACAATATTTTTGTTGTTCGTAAAACTTAAAAGAAATGGTGGTGGCCAGAGGATTTTCCTGAGCATCAACCGCTCCGGTCGCCAGTGCGGTATAGGTATCTCCCGGAGGAATAACAATGGGAGATGCGCCCAAAGCCCGCCAGGTTGCCATATATAACGGCATTTCGGGTACTCGAATCTTAAGCCCTTTAATATCTTCAAGCTTATTAACAGGAAACTTCGTCGTCAGATGCCGCGCCGGGCTTAGCCGCAGGCCCAGTATATGCATATTGGCCTTAGCCGCCAATTCATCTTCATCGATCACGGAGGTCAAGTTCCTGGCGACCTTGATTTGATGAGCTTCATCGCGAAATAAGTAAGGCAACTCCAACGCCTGCAGCTTTGGAATAAACGCGGTTGGAAAAGAGCCGAAAAACATTTGCTGGGCGCCGGACATCGTCGCTTGGATCTGTTCTGAAACCGAACCCAATTGGCTGGCAGGAAAAAAGTCAATTAAGATTTGCCCCTGGGAGTTTTTTTCGACTAATTCTTTGAAATAGCGATCGGCTTTGGAAAAATAATGATCGACGGGCATTACATTTCCATAAACCAGCTTAATGGGTTTAACGGCTGCCAATGTAGTGCAAGAAACGATAACTGATACAAAAAGCATGATACCCAAAAAAATCAATCCAAATTTTTTCATTGAACACTCCCCTTTTCATTTCATCTTTTTTAATTGGCTCTGTCTAAGAATTTTGTTATTTTAGGCTATAAACCAAAAGTTGCGTCAACCCTCCATCTAGCTTCCTCCCTATAGGGAGGAACGAAGGTTTTGACTTCGAAGCTTTTTAAATCAAAAGCCAACAGAATTGCAATTCGTTTCTCCCTTGAGGGAGAAAGCTAGAATGAGGGTTGACCAAATTATTTTCAATAATTGTTTACAACAGAGCCTTTTAATTCATGAAAGCTTCCCCATCTCACCCCCTTTCCAAAAAGCTCAACCATCGCTTGGATGCCAACCCTCATTCTTTCTTTCTCCCTCGAAGGGAGAAACGAATCGCTCAATTTGTTGGCCTTTATAAGTTCCATAGCCCACAAGTGATCTAGTACTTCGTAAGCTAAAACTTTCGTTCCTCTCTTCAGGTCGAATACTTTGTATTCGCGGAAGCCAAGATGGAGGATTGACGGAGTTTCAGCTCGCGGCGGATAAAATCAAGACAGCCATCTAACTTTCCTGTTATTCGATATTTCCGAGAAAAAATCTATATGTGGGTAATGTTTAGGCTGAAAGCCGTTGGGTTGGGACCATCAGCTCATCCGCCTGTCGGCAAAGATTTCCCGCATCTGCTCCAGTAAATCTTTGGCCCCAAGCAGCAGCAAATCGGTATCCGCGGCGATCGAGATCATATCCACGCCGCGGTCGCGCCAGCGGAGAATATCCTGGTAAGCGCAAGCGCCAATGGAGAGGCCAACGGGTTTGCCGGCCGCGTGGACCTTGTCGATAACTAACTGAATGGTCGCAGAAACTTCAGGATGTTCCCATTCTCCGATTTTACCCATGGAGGCGGCCAGGTCGCGGGGGCCAATCAC
>DNPQ01000094.1:0-13000 GCA_003501335.1 Bacillota bacterium | reverse complement strand
GCCAATCACCAAACCGTCAATTTCAGCAATGGTCAAAATGCGATCTAAATCCCGCACCGCGTCAATGTGCTCAATTTGGATGAATTTTAGCAGGATGTGATCGACGCAAATGAGATAATCCTGAATATCGATATTGCCAAATTGAATCGCGCGGCGCGGGCCGAAACCGCGGATCCCTTTGGGCGGATACAAACATGCCTCCACCGCTTTTTTCGCTTCCTCATAGGAGTTAACCATCGGAAAGACGATACCGTCCGGCCCCATCTCCAGAACCGGCTTGGCCCGCACCGGATCATTCCAGGGAATCCGCACGATGGCGGAGACTCCCGCAGCCCGCGCCGCAATCAAATGCTGTTGCAAGCAATATAAATCAATCGCGGTGTGTTCCAGGTCGATCCACAGATAGTCAAAACCGAGATTGCCGATGAGCTCGGTGATGGCGCTATCGTTTAAGGAAATGTGGGTGCCCAAGGCGGGGATTTTCTGTTTCAGTTTCGTAAAGAGCATGGTAGTAAACCGTCCTTTCTATTTTTTAGGTGGGATCATATTTTTTAAGCTGTAGGGGTGGAGTATAGATAATTACATTAAATTTTAGCTGGATCTGATATTTCTTTAATTCGTATTTTTTCACTAAATGAATGATGAGACAGCTACATGTATCAACATACTGCAATGTTTGTACCTTGAGTAAAAATCCTATGTATGGTAAAATTAATCTAAACACCTATAATTAGCCCATGTGTAGGAAATGGAATTTACCGGATATTAATCATTTATACCATTCATTGGTATATTTTCAGACTAATTATACTAACAATATATAGATTAGTCAATATGATTTTAAAATTTTATACCAATAATTAGTATGTTTCTTAGAGAGGGATTTTCGATGGCGAAAAATGTCCTGGGTAATAAATTAAAAAAACTCCGCAAAGAAAAAAAACTAACTCAAGCCGAGTTAAGTAAAGCCCTTGGATTTTCGGACAACTATATTGCAAAAGTTGAATCCGGCGTCAAGCCTTCAATGGAAACTTTCCGTAAATTGGTTGATTTCTTTCAAGTACCTATTGAATACCTGGTTTCGGAAAATGAAGATAATACGGCTGCAATTCCGGTACGCAACAAAGAAATTTTTGAAGTATTGATGAAAGTGGACAAGATGGAACATGAGGATCAGGAATTGGTATTGGGTGTAGTTAAAGTCATTATGAAAAAGAATAAGTTTCAAGAACAAGTGAAAAAAAATGAGGATTAATCCTTATGAGGCTGTTGACAAAGAGTCAACTCTGCTGCTTCTATTGCCAAATTAGGTAAGGTGAAAATATTACTACGGATGTGCTTTTGAAGATTTGCAAGGCTCTCAATTGCGACATTAATCACTCATGGAAATTACCAATGACAAATAATACATTACGCCCGGAGGGCCCCATCAAATGACTAAGAAAGATTTCAAATTTATAGATTTATTTGCCGGTGCTGGTGGACTCTCCGAAGGGCTTTCCGAGGCAGGCTTTCATGGCTTGTTCGCCAGTGAAATTGTAAATGAATATGCCCAAACATATAAACTCAATCATCCCAGCACGAATGTAGTCACTGCTGACATTCGAACACTTGATGCTGAACAAATAAGACAGCAACTCGGTATTGAACGTGAAGAACTCGACCTCTTAGCGGGCGGACCGCCATGCCAGGGTTTTTCTATCAACGCGCCGATTCGCAGTGTTCTTGACGAGCGAAACCACCTCTTTAAAGAATACCTACGCTTTGTCGACGCTTTTGCTCCAAGAGCAATACTGATTGAGAATGTTCCCGGATTGGTATCTTTTGAGAATGGTGCAACTTTACATGCCATCCTTAATGCTTTGGCTGACTTAGGTTATGGAGCGGATGTACGGATTTTGGGTGCCGCATATTATGGTGTGCCACAAATGCGTTGGAGAACATTTATTCTTGGTTTGCGCGGAAAGAACCTCCCTACAGCAGCATTTCCAGAACCGATATACCATGCGCCTATTAGGCCAAATTTTACCGCTATGTTTAATGGGCAACCTCTCGTGAAGCTACCTTCTCCAGAAACAAACGCAAAATTTACTACGGTAGAAGATGCAATTTGTGACTTGCCGCCTTTGAAAAATGGCGAGCAGGGCGGAAAAATAAAGGACTACCCTATCGAACCGTCTTGTGATTATCAACGCCGAGCACGCCTTGGCTCCACTGGAGTGATAAACCATGAAGCTCCAAGGTTATCACAGATAAATATAGAACGTCTCCGCTATATCGAGCCTGGTGGAAACTGGACATCCATCCCAGATAAGTTGCTTCCGAAAGGAATGCAACGTGCCAGAAAATCCGATCACACAAAACGTTACGGAAGGGTTGCGCCTGACGGATTGGCTTCGACTATCTTAACAAAATGTGACCCACATTGGGGTGCTTATTTTCACTATTCGCAAGACAGATCGTTTACTGTCAGAGAAGCGGCTCGTTTTCAATCATTTCCTGATCACTTTATTTTTACGGGAAAACAAGCACAACAATTTGCGCAAGTCGGCAACGCTGTACCACCGCTACTGGCAAACGCTGTAGGACTGGCAATTAAATCGGTATTGGAAGAAGGCGAATAAGCATGGCTGGATATATTGCCGAATTTTTTGGATATCGTTCTGACGATAAGTCTACTGCGGCTTTACAGGCGGCTGCAAAGCGTATATGCCCCTTTCTTAGTAGTCAATGTACCAAAATACTTGGGCGTGACCGAGAGGTTGCCGGAGTTTGCTCAGTGAGGCAAAAAACAGACAGTTCTCCGACTGTGATTTGTTGTCCAAACCGCATTTACGCTGAGAATTATAAGATGTTATATACTATTGCCCATAGTGCTTTTGGCCAGAAATTAAATTTATATGCAGGACGAGCGGCTGTTTCAAAAGCAAAATCGGGAAACGGTGCCGTTGCTGTATTTGGGCACGGCTGGGGTGGTGAGTTGCGATTGCCTCAAAGAAAAGGAACAGGGGCTTATTTCGTTGATTGGGTACTCGCAAAACTTGATGCCGACGGTGAATTAATCGAGTTTACTGCTGTTGAGGTTCAAACGATTGACACAACAGGTAATTATCGAGAAGCACGAAATGTTCTCTTGGACAAACGGGAACTTGTTTCTGATACAGTTGGGTTAAATTGGGAAAATGTTTCCAAAAGAATTATTCCTCAAATCATATATAAAGGACAAGTCCTACAGCGTGAAGATCTTTGTAAAACCGGACTTTTTTTTGTTTGCCCGCAGCCAGTTTACGAACGGGTACTTAATCGCCTTGGTGGCAAGGAAAAACTTCCCAGATTCCCTGTTCAACCAGCTTCAATACACTTTATCTCTTATGACTATGCGAAATCGGTTGCTAATTCAGATGGTTTTATCAAACCACTAGATGTGCTCGACGAACATTGTACGACAGTTTATAAGGTACAAGAAGCTTTTTCTTCTCTAAATTTACCCGAAGGAAATGTGTACAGGGATGCCATTAGGCGTTCATTGTATGACTAACCGTCTGAAATAGGCTTTTTTAAAACTCAAATCTTTCATTTTGTGAATTGTTCCGTACATTTGCCATCCCTTCATGTTTTCACCATACCTTTCAAGTTGTATGCTACAATGGTATCAGCAACTTGAAATTAATGAGAGAATTTCGTGCATTGACTGTCCGAAATTCATACATTTTTGATGGCCAGTTTTACTACATTTTATTTTACCGCTAACAACTAACAATTATTTATAAACTTTTTTATTACTGGAATTTTTTTAGTAACATTTATTCCCCATGGGTATGTATTATTTTGAAAATGAAATATGACCGTATCTTTATTTTGGGTTTTACTAAATTTTGTTCCTAGCCCAAAGATGAAAGAACTTGAAGCAGCAACACATATTTTTATTTCAGTAATATTAGAATTTTTTTGTATTCCAGTAATATAAGTGAGTATTTCTTCCGTGTATTGATTTATCTGTTGTGCAGAATCCACTACATCATAATTGATCGTTTTGGGAATTTCATATTTAATGATATAATCATTATCTTCTAAAACATCTTGAATATCCTCATTGGAAATCGGTCTTGTTAATTGAATTAAAAGTAATATTTTTCCTGGCCTTAATAGATCATTTGGTGTCTCGATTTTATCAAAAGTTAGCTGTCTATCCTCAGATTTAAGTAAATGAAAATCATCATCATCGGCATCTTTTCGAAACTTATGAAAATATTGTCTCTTATTTTCATCACCCAACTCATATCCCAACATAAATGTTGCTGGGATGTTAGCAATACCCGCATAACCCACTTGATACCCTTTTTCCACATTTTTTAATATCTCAGGTAAAGATTTTTCAATTTCATTAATAATTTTTGAAACTTTCTCTTGTAATGACAAATCAGGATTATTTAAAGTTTCATATTGATTAATCTGTAGTTTTTTAATCGCATAGTCTTCTAATTCTTTTTCGCTATATGTAAACTTCATCTTCTGTAATGAAGAATGCTCTATTATAAGTAATTTCCTTTTTGCATTTTTTCTTAACAACCAGACAATCATAAAGAAAATAATTATAATATCGGGAATTAACAATAACCACAAATAGGTTATGCCTTGCCCGTTGTCATATAATTTATTAACAAGAAAATATGCACCCATAGATTCATCATATCCCCATACTCCGGCAAAAATGCTTAACCAACCTTTAATTCTATATAATATCATAAAAAATATTTTTACTGCTTCAAATAATAATCCAACATTAAATAATGAAGAAAAAATACTTTTCCATTCAATTTTGTATTTTAGATTATTTATAAATATCGCCTTCTTTCTCACACTCATATATTTCTTCAATTTTCTTTGTTTCCAAATCTCCTGTCCATATTCTAATTCCTTCCGTTCCTGCTATAAGGAAGAAAACATATTCACAAGCAGTTCTATCTTTAAGTAATGTATCATTCCAATCATCTAGATCTACGCCAGAGGGTGTAGGAATTCTCTGTGGATGAGTATGCCATACCCCCATATAATAACTTTTATACATTTTTCCCTTTAATAACAATATTTTGTGTTTTGGGTCTCTAATTTTAAAATTAATTCTGTCCCTAATATCTAAAGGCTGAGGGACAGTTACATATTCCAGTGAGACATTTCCGGTTCCTTTATGCTTGTATCCTAAAATAAACCCTCCACTTTCCGGGTCCTTTTCATCTGTTTGAATCCATTCGTTTATTTGTCTAAATACAGCTTCAAGAATATCAACAGTTTGTCCATTCGGAAGCCTCAGTTTTACACATTTATTGGCTATCTCTATTGCCACAACAATGACACATTCTTTCTACAAATGTATTTCCTACATTATTAACTGAAGTGGGTTCAATATTTATCAAAGTATTATTATTAAGTTCACCATTAAAAACCTTTCTTATAGTATTTAGAACAACACTGGTTGTCCTTAATAATATTTCTGTACCGTAGGCAACCCGCGTTGCGCCACAACCATTTCTAATTATTTTTGTATCAATCTGTTCATCTGATAACTGGTTAACTTTATTATTTATAAGCTCGCCACTATCATCCGTATATAAGCACTCAAAGCATCCTTTCTTGGAATAATTTACAACAAGAATATGGCTATATATTCCACCTGCTTCAAGCCAAGTAAATATGACTGATTTATTAAAATGATTTTCCGACAATATTCTGTTCAAATCCAATTGTACATCGCTACTACCAACAGTAAATATTATCATATCGTAACTATTGATGTCATGCATCAATGAAGATTTATCAATATCCTTATTTACTGCATTGATATTCACCTCTGGGTGAATACTCTCCAATTCATATTTTAGAGCATTTGCTTTAGGTATACCAACCCAGAATCCTTTAAGCGTATGTCTTAAAGTGTTTTCATCTTCTAGTTTGTCGCCATCATATATAGTAAGATTACAAATACCAGCTTTGACAAGTTCATTAGCTATATAACTTCCTAAAGAACCAGCCCCAATTAGCAATACCTTCTTAGCTATTATGGAAGTATCATTTCCTATTTGATTACATAAAAAACAAAAATCCATTCTCTTGCTTTTAACAATTTTTATTTCTGTGATGGCATTTTCTAGTTTATAAAGGAGGGTCTCTTTTTTCGCATCTTTGAATACTATTAGACAACAAAAATTAATCCTATTGCCATCAACATTCATTTCAAAAACTAGCCCTGCTTTTTTCGATTTTATTTTTTCTTGTTTTATTTTTTCAAACACTTCATGAGAAATGCTTCCAAATCTTTTTCCTTTTATTATTTGCATGATATTTGCTTGTGTCCAAACATTATCACGCATAGGCGGTATGATACGTCTGTTATCATCAATTGGTATATAATAAAACGGAATTTCGGGTTGAAATTCCCAAAGCTTTTTCCCATCTTGCTCTTTCTCTTTATCATTTAGTTTTATTCCATTGGCAACAATTCTTAGCTCTGAATTGAGGTTATTTATATAAGCATTCATTTTTTGAAATACTCTATCTTTACCAATATACAACTTTATAGGTGTAGTATTTTTAGCAATATCGTTCCAATAGTATAAAAATTCTTTCTGAAATTCTTTTTCTATTTCCAGCGGGGTTAAAGATAACAAATGGAGAAGTCGTTCTATTGTATCCACTATTTTTTCTTCATAAGATTGCAAAAATTTAATAATACTATCTGATTCACGCAAGCAAATAAGGCGATATTTATCTTTCTTATCCTTATCTAGTGGAATATCCAGCGTCAAGAAATGTGGATAACTGTATATAGCATCATTTTTGACCAAGACAATGGGACTATTTGTCCTATCGCTTTGGCTAAAAAGCCATAATCCATACTCCTTTTCTTTCAATTTAAAGAATATAATATCGTCATCTTCATCAATGATTTCTATCTCGTCATAGACAGACAGTATTTCTTTTATAATTTCCTTTTCATCCAAAGTTATGCTCCTTCTGGCTTGATGCATTTGAATTTGTTGCCTGTTTTGCGGGTACTTGAAAATCATCTCCGAATACCTTTTGGACGCTTATTCCTGCATCATGTTCTGACGATTCGTTACAGGCATCTGTCAAATGTTGCAATGCTACACTCAATCTGTTGTAGAACTTTATTCCATAGGAGTCACTGCAATCTTTCATTTTTTTAAAAACATCTGTAAATGGTTTAACTGGCAAAAGTCTTGAAATATCAGCTTTTATTATTGTTCCGCTTCCATCATATGTAAGTGAGAATTTGTTTACCATTTTTTGTAATGTCTGTTGCAGTGATGTTAAATCATCATCGCCTTCTTCAGTATTGCAAGAACTGAAACCATCAATAGCTAATAAGGTAATTCCTATACTTGGTGGTATTTCATGATCTAAGGTGGAATTACGATATTTTTCTTGCTTCCATTTCTTTATATAACGAATGATCCTTCTGAGTTGTTGGTTCCCATTTATTTCATTTAGCTGCCAATCATTCAAACCCTTTGGATCTGCTTCTTCCCATCCATAATTACCTTCGGTTGAATTTTCCCTACCTCTTGCCAGATATACTGTATTATCACACTTGGCATAAATCGGTAAATCTATATGAAGCCATTCTACTCCCCCTTCGGCATAAGAGACATTTACGCAAGGTTCTTTGATTGTGATGGTTCTATTATTATGTTTCAAGGAATCTCTTACATATCCTTTGATTTTCCGCGTATCTGGATTTTCGGATTTATCGAGCGGAAACATAACAGCTACATCTCTATCGATGCTACCCTCTTTATCTGAAATGGTCGTATTTAGTTTATAACTACCTTGATCAAAGATTTCAATGTCGCTTTTTTTTAGTGTTATTCCGTGCTTTTCCATTTCCGTGGGTAATTTGTTCTTTATATCTTCTTCCAATATTTCCCTTTTTTCTTTAAGATCTTCTATCTCATCATCGATTTTAATTTCTTTGTAAAAATCCTCAAACTGCTTTTTTAATTTCATAAAATATCCTCCTCGTATAATGATTTTCGAATTCTGCTAACGAAAAAAATCTTGAATGTTTTGCCCGGTTGGAAAACATTGATTTCACTATCCCTTTGAACATTTGTTCGCTTTCTAAGATTTAATATATCACCAACAAATGTTTGTTGTCAACTATTTCCATATTCCTGAAGTAAAGAGTTAGTCCACTAATTTTATTTTACTAAAACAGTTTCCAACCGTTCCGCTATTAATTGAGCGGCGGTTTTACCGGTAATAGCCCAATGCAATTTATTTTGAACAATTTGAAAAAATTCTTTCGCTTGAGGAGCATTCTGCGTATTTCGGCCATATCCGGACACAGATTCCGGGAACATCCGGACAGCGTTTCGGAATGATCCGGACAGAATAACGGCCCATCCGGACACCTTGTCGAGTTCATAAAACAACTGGTACTCTTTAAACAGAACGATTAAAGGGAGGCAACGATGAAGAGAATCTTCCCGCCCATTGCCGAAGTCTTCTTATATATAACAAAAAGCTGCGACGCCATTTTTAGACCGTAATCTTTCAGCTCCCGTTCTTGTTCATAACGCTTTACATTTTTTATTTCAAGGGCAAAAGCCTGATGAGTGTCTTTAAAATATTCAAAGTAAGCCTTTTTGCTGATTCCTCCGATATGAGAAGTTTTCTCCCATAAGTCCTCCGGAGCGGCGCATAGAATATCGTCAACTTCAAATTCTCCCAATACTTTACCGACCGGTTTGGTTACATAGACAACGACTTTATTAACATTTTTAATAGGGCGACGGTATTCTACTTGCTTTTCGCCTGCAAAAATCTTCGTTGCGTATTCTGGCTTAATCGATAAAATAACTGTCATTATCTAAGTCCCTCCGAGTTACGGGCAATAACTCACTTACTCTTTAATGGTCGCTAAATTAATCTTTCATTATTAGCTTAGCTGCCATTACAACTACATTATCTTCCTATAGCTTTCCGATGACTACGCATTTTCGTCTTTATTTCATTTGGTGTAATGAAAAGCCATCCCTCAAGCAAAGATGGCAAAATTGTAAATCATGCTAGTTTAAAAATATAGTTCTTAATTATAAATTGACTATTGACCTTCTGGTTTTGAAGTTTTTGGACTCGTAGCAATTTTAAATACATAGCCCAAAACAAATAAATCAAATAAGCGTCCCAAGAAAAATTGAGTTACCGAAAAAAAACAAAGCAATTTTCCTTCTGGAAAATTGAAAAAAGTATCCAAAGAATGTGCAGTAAAAAAAGTGAAATTTTCCCACCCGTTTTTAATATTCTTTAATTTATCCATATAATAAGGGGTCCACATGTTATTCTTAAAATAATATGCACCAAAAGACCAACTTATTGAAATTAGAATGATAAAATACATAATCAGCAGTAAGACAACCTTAAATATTTTACTTTCTGAAATAATAACAAAATACAGGCTAATCGCTGCAAAAATAAGGCTAATTGCCAATGTAAGAAACATAAAAATGAACTTCGCTTTTAGGTTTAAATTATAATATAAAAAGCATAACTCTAAAATAACAAAAATTAATAGCAAAAAGGTCGAACCTATAATCCTACTAAAACGATCCTTACTATTTATGGATTGTTTAAACAAAATACATATAATCGAAATCAAAGAAACTAATCCGAAAAATGCTACAACTTGCTTACAAATAAGAGGAAATCCTAAATAATCAAATAAACTACCCAAAATTATAAATAGTGTCAAAAATCCTAACGCCATCATAAATTGTTTCTCTTGTATAAGCTTAGGGATTATTTTTTCTATTAAATACAGCAATACTTTCTTTTTCGCTCGACTCAACACTTTTTCAACTCTTTTTTGTAACTGCTTAAAATACTCCATCATCATTTCTCCATCAACTCATTCAACAAACTCCGAAAACTCTCCAATCCTGCTTCCAAATTCTCTACTATCTCTTGGGCTAACACATCAGGATCTGGGAGATTGTCCAAATCAACCAAACTCTTATCTTTCAGCCAAAAGATATCCAAATTGGTCTTATCTCTCGCCGTAACCTCTTCATAAGTGAACTTTCGCCAACGCCCGTCCGGATTCGATTCTGACCAAGTTTCCTTCCGTTCATGCCGATTCTTAGGATTATAACACTCAATAAACTCTTTTAAATCATCAAACTTCATAGAATCTTTTTTCAACGTATGGTGAACATTAGTCCGATAATCATAGATCCAAATCTCTTTCGTCCAAGGTTCTTTGGCAGCCGGTCGAGCATCGAAGAAGATTACATTCGCCTTAACACCTTGCTTATAAAATACCCCAGTCGGTAAACGTAAAATCGTATGAAGCTCCGTCGTTTCCAACAGCCTTTTCCGAACGATTTTCCCCGCTCCACCTTCAAACAACACATTATCCGGCACAACCACAGCCGCTTTGCCATCAACCTTCAAAATAGTTCGAATATGTTGTACGAAATTCAACTGTTTGTTACTAGTGGTAGCCAAAAAATCCTGCCGGTTATAAACAAGATCTTCCTTTTCCTGCTGGCCTTCTTCATTGGTAAAGGTCATACTGCTCTTTGTCCCAAAGGGCGGGTTGGTCAAAACATAATCATATCTTACATTTGGATCGGCAATTAGCAAGTCATTAGGAGAAATGGGGATATCACCATCAATCTCACCGATATTGTGTAAAAACATATTCATTAAGCACAACCTACGGGTACTTGCAACAATCTCATTCCCTACAAAGGTATGAAATTTAAGATATTCTTTCTGTTCCTTGTCCAGTTGATAATTTTCTGGGTTCGTTAAATAATTATAAGCCGCCAGGAAAAGACCACCCGTACCGCAAGCAGGATCGCAGATAGTCTTTAAAGGTTCCTGCCTAATGCATTTAACCATCGCCTTAATCAAATCCCGAGGTGTAAAATACTGCCCTGCCCCGCTTTTAGTATCCTCTGCGTTCTTTTCCAACAACCCTTCATAGATGATACCCTTTACGTCCGTACCCATGACAACCCATTCTTCTTTATCAATCATATCAACAACTTTAAAGAGCATCGCCGGGTCCTGGATTTTATTCTGGGCTTTAGTAAAAATTTGATCAAGCATTCCAGGCTTTTTCCCCAGTTCTTGTAATAATTTAGTATATAAAGTCTCTACATCAGCACCTTTTTTACTTTTTAGATTTTCCCAGGAATATTCATAAGGAATATCGAGTTTACGATTATAAGGTGGTTTACCGTACTCATCAGCCATTTTCAAAAAGATGAGATAAGTAAGTTGTTCAAGATAATCTCCATAACTAACCCCTGCGTCACGGAGAACGTTACAAAAGCTCCAAACTCATGAAATAATTGCGGTTTCGGTCATGTTGGTTCTCCTTCACACATATATCATATATAATCTAATTATTATTCATAGCACTATAAAATTAAATAAACACATCTAAATTGGGGTCATAAAGTAAACTGCTTTTCACACAAAATAGTGTTTGCTTAAATAGATTAGTAAAACGTTTTTTATCAAATTCGCGTAAAGCATCCCATTTCATTGGAGAAATAAATACATTTTCTACATATTGAGCAATCATATTTGAAATAATTGTTTTTTGCTTTATTTTGCTTTGTGATATTATTTGTTGATCAACAAATTGAAACCCGTTGTTATTCTTTGAAAACCAACTGAGTAATATATATGTTTTCCCATTTTGCTGAAATATTGTTAAAAAAATTGGTTTCATATCAACAAAATAAGCTAAATCATTTATTCTGTTTCCGAGAACATCATACTCGACATAAAAAATCGACGATACTGCAATACAATATTCTTCCTGTAATTCAATCACCCTAGTCGAAATCCTATCAAAACGTTTATTATTTAAATTGATATTCATTGCTTCTTTAAAACCATTAAGTTTATCTATAGATTCTTTTGTACCTTGAAGTGCTGCACTGATATATTCTTTAGTTGAATCGTTTCTGAAATATTCGGATAACTCAAGCTTAGCTTTAAGTTGAGTAAACTCACTATCAGTCAATCCCAAGGTCTTACTAAATAGATTACTAGCAGTTTTTTTCGTGCAGAATTCTTTTGCTAAGGCACGATATGCAAATAAAAACTCTTGTT
Organism: Bacillota bacterium; assembly: GCA_003501335.1. GTDB lineage: Bacteria > Bacillota > UBA4882 > UBA8346 > UBA8346 > UBA8346. The sequence continues at coordinate 847 of DNPQ01000094.1, read as the reverse complement.
CTTTATTACCAATCACATAATCTTCTCTTTCAATGGGTGAAAATAATTGAGTATCATGATTTCCACAAAAGCCATAAAAAGTTGAAGCTTTCCCCCTACCTACTTCTTCTAGTTCCGTATTAAATTCACCATTTATTATTTTCGGTTCGAAACGTAATACCACTCCATCTCTAGAAATCCTGTTTAATATTCGATTATTTTGAAGAGAGTGAGATCGAATAGGTGCATCTTGACATCCAGTAAAAAAACATTCCTTATAATCTGTCCCTCTGGATAATTCACTTTGAAGCTTACTAAATACAATTTGTTCATCCATAAAAAGATTTGTTCCTCCCAAAAGCCAAATTACTATCTTTTTGTTGATTATTACGTTAACTCATGTAAATATCAAGCAGCTTTTGGGCTTAACTTTTTGGGAATAGAAGCCTTGCCAATAATATCCCAGTAAGTCCAAATAGGGCATTCAACCATTGCCGCAACACAGCGGTCAAAGATTTGATCTACCCTATGACGACGATTAAAGCGATAACTAAATTCATCAAGATAGTACTGAAGATACTTGGAATCCAAGCCATGAAATGTACCACCAATAAGGGCTTTAGCATTTGAAACCATTGTGTGGAGCCATCGCATCGATTCTAAGATATTGGATTGATTAGCTAGAATTCTTTCATACCGATATCCTTTTTGTGATAATGACATGTAGCTTCCAAAGCCATCAGTTTTAATCGTTGCCCCCGGAATAATTAATTTCTCGATGACTGGATCTAAAGTATTGCGATTGATCCGTGGCAATACTTTAAAGCGAAGATGTCAAGGACGACCCACATGATCTAATGATAAACCG
>DNPQ01000241.1 GCA_003501335.1 Bacillota bacterium | reverse complement strand
ATAAGATCCTGCCCCTTTTTTACCATGACGGTTGCCAAATCTTCATAGAGACTTGTCCATCCATCACCATGATCCACAGTTACCGAATAAGTTCCTATTCCGGATTCTTTAATATCCGCAACGGTTCCGGCTGCTGCTGCGATAATATTACTACCCGGCGGCAACCCTATATCAACTCCATTATGTAAGCGCCAGGAGTTTCCTGATTTGATCCAATCAAATCCCCGAATAATTTGACCCAACGCCGGCCGACTAAAACTTACCGGATCAAAAACCGGCTTTTTCTGAAGACTTTGAGCTGTTTGTAATTGCTGTTTTAATTGCTCCAATTGATGCTGAAGGGTTTCTCTGGTTTGAAGCTGGTCTTCTTTGGAGGCCAAACGGTGCTGCCAAGTTTGAAATTTGTGCAGGCCTTGACTGGGACCCCATAAGTAGAAACCCAAACAAAAAGCCAATCCATAAATAAGCCAATATTTTAACGCCAAGTAAGGACGGGCATTTTGATAAATAGTGCGACTTATTCTTTTTAAAGTGTTGCTTTGCTTTAATAACCATGTTGTAAACCTTGATTTTGTTGGTACATGAGAACGGTTTCCTTTTTTCACCACGATTCACCTCAGGTGTATTCTTTGTCTGTAAAGGAAGAATTATCCGTCCTCTTCATCCAATTCATCCAAATGGAAATATGCTTTTCAAATTTAGCGGATACGGCTGAATTGAATTCCTTGATAATAATGAAGCAGTATTTGGAGATAAGTATAGCCTTGTTTGGCCATACCGTTGGCGCCGTATTGGCACATGCCTACGCCATGACCATAGCCGATTGTTTTAAAAGCAACACCATTTTTAGATATATTGCAGGAAAAGCAAGTTGAATTTAAGGTTAGGGCTTTGCGGAAATCTTCACCGGAGTAAAGATATTGATTGACAGAAATCCATAAAACTCTGCCCCGCTTTGAACGTTGGCGGATCCTGATGATTTTTAAACGATCCAATGAAATATGAAGACCCCTGGCAATTTCGGGCCAACTGAGATTGATTTGATTGATATAGTGTGGCGATTGATAATCGAAACCGCAATCAACGCTTTTCAGATAAGGAACTTGGTGGTGCCAAATTTCTGAAGCGTCGGCGGTGCCGACACCACAGGTTGAGTGAAAGAGCGCATCAATAGGCTTTTTATGATAGGTCATAATAATTCCGGAAGTGTCGGTAACAGCCTTTTTGATTTTGGCATAACATGGAGGAAAACCAGCTTCTCCCCATTTTGTTTTTAATTCTGCTACAGACTGCCAGGCTTGATTTTCATTGGGGTCATCAGAAAAATCCACACCGGGATACTGTTGACTTCCACGTCCTCCAAAACGTTTTAATCTTTGAACAGCAATTGTCCGGGCAGCGATGGCTTGGGCTCTTAAAGCATCGATTTCAAAATTAGCCGGCATTTCAGCAGCAACGACTCCAATTAAATAACTTTCGAGGTCGGTATGGTAGATTCTTCCTTCGCTTGTGGATAATAGGGTAATCGGGATGTTTGATAAATAATTTTGTCGGGGAGGCGCTAATCTTTTTAGCAAGATGAGTGGAGCCAATATTAATAAAATTATCAATAACAGACGAATGAGAGCATTTAAGGAACGCACACTATAACCTCCCTGGGTTTAATGGGGTAAATCCGGGAATCGTCTCAAGTTGAACTTAAAAAATGTAGGCTGAGGATTTAAAATAACCCAAGCCGGTAACAGGTTACTTTCACCTTATGCCGGGAGACTGGAAAAGATGCTTTCTTTCAAATTTTGGGTTGAGTAAAGCGAGGTTTGTTAAATGTTAACGAAATAGTAGCGAAAAGTCCATAAATATAATCGATAATTCGCCGATAAAGAAGTAATCAAAAATGGGGAGAGATTTTTAATGAAACCAAAAAAAGACAACAAAACCAATATTGATGAACTCTTGCTGAATGTCTTGGGACGCGAATTTTTTGAAGCCCGAAAGATTCCGATTCGGTTTGTGCCGGTAACCCCTAAAAATAATAATCAGGAAATAACGGATAAAGCATTGGTTAATCTTTAAAAAAGGAAGAGACTTTAAAAAATTCATTTCAAGGTCTGGCTTATTTTCTGTCTTAGAATCATTATGCTTCGGGATACCAAAGATTTTTAAAAATAATGTGTGAATTTAAGTAGGAAATAATCGGTATAGGCGGAATAATTAACAAGATTTGAATTCCACGATTAAAAATACGAGGTGGTTCCGGATGAAGAAATTATTTTTTATTGGATTATTGACTTGCTTTGTAGTATTTATGAATCCAATTCATTTATTAGCCATGGAAGGCGGAGCTGTTTTGACTAACTCCGGTCATAACGGCACTTCGGCTTTTCATGGTCAAACATTGAATCAATTTGTACTATTGGCGGATCAAAATACTACCACCTATAATACCACAAAGCTAGACCCCAAAAAAGCGCAACCGGCCTCGGGAAAAACGAGTTCTTTCGTTGAAGAATCGAATCATAATAAATCAAGAATTGAGAATATCCTATTGTTTATAGGTTCGTGGTGGGTCGCTAATCCTCTGAATCTACAAATTTGGTATATTTTTTGCTTTGTCGGGCTACTCTTTTATTTGCTGAAACTCAAACATTTTCGACAGCCTTTGCTTTTTTTAAGTATAATTATTTTAGGATTTTATTTAGGGAGTTCACTCGATCCGATTTCAGCCATTTTTAATTTGATTCCGAATACGAAATTCACTTTTGACGGCGCTATGATTATATTAGGAATTATGGCGCTTTTGTCGATGGTTTTGGGCCGTTTTTATTGCGGCTGGATTTGCCCATTAGGGGCAATCCAGGAATTGATTTACCCCAAAACCAAAATCAAAATGTCTTTGGCTCCGGATTCGGTTTTAAAATATTTAAAATATTTAATCCTGGTTGTCTTCTTATATGTAGCTTGGAGAACTGGAGATAATGTATGGGAGCATTATGGGCCTTTAAAAGTATTAGTCCACTTTGACGGATCGGAATTGGCTTTCTTCTTTTTAGTAT
>DNPQ01000473.1:3991-4961 GCA_003501335.1 Bacillota bacterium | reverse complement strand
TTCTAGATGCAGATTTAAGTTCATATTTCGATACAATACCCCATAACAAACTAATGATACTTATTGGAAAACGGATTAGCGATAAGAACGTGTTGCATCTTATCAAAATGTGGCTAAAGGCTTCAATTGTTGAAGATGGCAAATACAAAGGCGGTAGAAATAACGACCGGGGAACACCTCAAGGAGGCGTCATATCACCACTACTAGCCAATATCTATTTACATTTAGTCGATAAAATCGTCAATAAAGCAGAAAGCGTATTTGGGCAGAATGGAATTAAGATAGTCCGCTATGCTGATGATTTTGTGTTGATGGGAAAACGAATACCGGAACCGGCAATTAACTATCTCAAGAAAATATTTGAACGAATAGAACTGACCTTAAACGAAGAAAAGACCAAAGTGCTCAATGTATGGGAAGAAACATTCGACTTCCTTGGATTCACAATTGGATACCGAAAGGGTCGTATAAGAAAAAAGTATCTGAGTATAACCCCAGGGAAAAAAGCAGAGAAAAGGTTCCGGAGAAACATTGATAAGTACTTAAAAGAATCCTTATACCTCAATGATTCACAGCTAGCTAAGGGACTAAATGAAAAGATACGGGGATGGACGGGATATTTCACGATACCGGGAGTAAGTCATACATATGAATCTCGGCAGAGTCTGAGTTACTATGTTGGGATAAAACTGGAATGGTACTTTCAAAGGAAAAGTCAGCGAAGGAAACGGCTTACGGACCAGTGGGCAATCCATCACTTGATAAGACATCACGGATTAATCAATATGGCAAAGGCTCCTTCAATGAAACTTGCGAATGTTTAGAGATGAAGTTTGTTGGAAAGCCGTATGCGGAAAAACCGCACGTACGGTTTGACGAGGGGGAAAGGCGTAAGCCTTTCTCTACTCTACCCTTTCGATTGGCAATTATATGAGGCTTCCGGTAGCGACCGCGCGGCTTGTGGTACAAG
>DNPQ01000473.1:2253-3651 GCA_003501335.1 Bacillota bacterium | reverse complement strand
GGGTCTAAAAGAAGTAAAGCGTATAAGGATAAAAAAGAAGTTAGAAGACTAGGGCCTGTTTTACATTAGTGGACTTGCTAAGATTTATGTGCTTTTAAATGAATGGTGATTTTGAAGGTCAATCGATTTCACTGCTGACATGACATAGAAGTGTAAAATTTTGTTTATAGGAATCGATCCATGGCTTGGGAGAATCCTCCCGATGAACGGAACAATCTTCCCAGTCGTCGGGAGAATTTGCCGGGCCGCTGGATAAATTATCCCGAAGGTTTGGGATACAATTAAGTCATTGCTTTAAGTAAGTTATTCAATTGAACCAGACGCTTACTCTTATAGGATTGGGGGAGTAATTGAAAAGTTAAAAGGTATCTTTAATGGTCCAAAATTGTCGCCCGGTTACAATCCAGGGCGGCAATTTTGTTTATATGGATTATTGCAATATTTGTTTGGATTGAAACGGATTGGACCCTTATAATGAGTTTGTCGATAAGTATTTGATAGGGATTTTGCATCTTTTGGCGAAAGTTTATAACAAGATGAAAACTTAAAAAAGGCGATTTCCTTTAAAAAACCTTCCCGGGTAAAGCTTTTCTCACCGGGGAAGGCGGATAAAAGTTTTCAACCAATCGTTAAAGGAGTATTTTTAAATGGAACATAATAAATAAGCAGGGGGACCCTATAAAAAAAAGAATTATCAAGTTAAACTTAAAAATAGGGAGCATAGAATGGACTTAAAATTAAATTTTTCAAAAATTGAAATTAATGGGAAAGAAACTTGGAAAGTAACAGCGTATCATCAGGGGAAAGAATTTGTTGGTTATGGAACTAGCCACGATGACGCTCTTCATGATTTAATGGAGCAAAATATCGGGGAAATAATTTTTCCGGTATGAAATAGGCGTTGGATGTTTCTTGTTTCCGGAGTTTTAAATAGCTGTGGATGACAACCTGTAATTTAAAGACAAATCCTGCCTAAGAACGAGAATAAGCAGAATGATTGATTTAATATTTTAGGACGATAATTTAATATTTACTTCGCGGAATTGCCCGCCAATGGAACTAAATTCAACGGAGGTTTTTGCCGATAATTATAGAAAATAATTTGTCGAATGAAATCCGAACCAACTTTGAGAGGGTAAGAAAATGGGTTCAATCAAAATAACTGATAATTCTCCGGGGTTTATACCGATCAGTATTACAGAAACCGCCGACCAGACTAAAGCAGGCTCTGATGCCGCCAGCGCGAACCCGGAGTTTCAAAAGGTACTCCGTGATTTACTGAATAAATTGTCGGATCAGAAGGTGGATAATGAATCGCCAACCGGTCTGGATACATTGGCAACCATGATGGGGAATCTGAAGGACAAAAACCCAATAGCCCTGAGCCAATTACTGCAG
>DNPQ01000473.1:0-1954 GCA_003501335.1 Bacillota bacterium | reverse complement strand
GGGGATTCGGATCCGCTCACGGATTTTGCCAATGCCCAAATGATAGCTCAATATAAAGTGGCCATGGCGAATTTCCAAAAAGCCATGAAAATGTCGCCGGAGGACTTGCGATCTCTCGATCTCAGTACTTTAGAACAGATATCCGGTAATGCGCGTGCCCGGAACGGTTTAGCTCCGGATACAATCGCCAAGACACCGGAAACAGTTCTTCCGGGTGTAGCTCCCACCAAGCAGCAAGTGGCTGAATATATTATCGGCGAGTGTAGGGAAATCGGCATTCCCGAGCAACTTGGGCTGGCTACGGCTGCAACCGAAAGTGAAATGACTCAGTTTAATAAGGATGGGAATCCGTTTCGTCATAGTAATTCCGATTCGACGGACTGGGGGATTATGCAGGTTAATGATAAAGCCTGGGGTGATCAGTATGATTTGAATCTGCTGAAGACGGACTGGCAATACAATGTCAAAGCGGGTTTACAGATCTTAAAACATTCTTATGATGCGGCGCTGAAAAACAGTGAAGGCATGAAGGGACCGGGCGATCCCAATCAGAACCTGGCCCGGGCCGCCTACTCCGGGTATAATGCCGGGGCTGGCAATATATGGCGTTACCGGACTCCTGTTCAGGATGCCTCCCGGACTGGTCTTTATGATGTAATTGATCATGAAGGGTTTGATATGCGGGACATCCGTTTTTGGGATAATTATCGGAAGTTTTCCTAATTTATAGATTTTAGTCTTTTCGTACTTTGAAAAGCCTCGATATGGGTGATAATTTCATGATTTGGTTTACAATAAAAAATGAATCAAGACTAAAAAGCCGCCTGCTTCAAGCGCAAGCGGTTTTGATTTTAGGGGTAAACTATTTTTTAAGGAGCTACGGTCGCATAAGCTCCGACATGTTGATAATTGGAAAGGAAAATGTAATTTTCATCGGATTGAAGCTCTTCAAGGCCCAACTGATGGGCTATCCTCCGGGAGGCGTAATTTTCAAAATCAGTGCGCCAGCAAGGAATACGCCCAAATTGTTCATATTGCAAGCGGCTTAAAGTACGGCAACATTCCAGCCCCAAACCTCTACCCCGGTATTCCGGACGAGTGGCTACGCCTAATTCACAATAATCTTTTGTGAAAGCCAGTGTACTAGCGACGCAAGCAATTTCACCATTAATAAATGCAGCCACAGCTTGTCCTTCATTGATTAAACTTTCGGGAGAGAAGAAGAATTCCCATAACCAAGGATCATTATAAAATGCTTCACCTAATTTTGGGGCATCAAGGGGATTCAGTAGTCGGACTTTGGGGTCGTTTGAAATTTGCGGGCGCCAGTTTCCATTTTGGGCGGCTAAGAAAAGCACCGGAATGGAAAATCGTATCGGCCAATAATTTCCGATTAAAGGCAACATCGAGTCGAGTATTACCAAGTCGGTGGGTTGGTTGAGTTCTTTCAATATATGCTGGATAAATGGAATTCGGTCAGCTTTTCCATAAAAGAAATTCATTGATGGAAAGAGTGAAGGATAAGTGACCACCAAAAGTTTTGGGTTTAATGGATTATCGACCGTAATCGTACTCGTTTTACGGTGCAATAAAAAATTTGTTGAACAATTTTCAGGCAGGTCCGCTACCGGAAAATTGATAGTTGCGAACTTATCTGGAGCTAGCCTACGCATCATGTCATCTCCTATGCGTTCATTGACGCAATATCACTGCTGAAGTAATATAGGCCGCTCCTATCCTGTAGGTACTAAAATAAAAATTCCCCCTTGTTATTCTTTGTTAAAGAATACACCCAAAACCCATTCTCTGTAAATTACAAATTACTGTAAATATCCTTTTTGGGCAGCAAATTTCAGCCTTAGAGCGAAACTCGTCAAAATAGCCGATATTTTTGGTTGATTCCTTAGAGTTTACTGGGTTTAGTATATTGTAACATTTTTGTAACAAACATAAT
>DNPQ01000151.1 GCA_003501335.1 Bacillota bacterium | reverse complement strand
TACCGGAACATCGGACATTTCCGGGTCATCTTTGATTTTATTGACTGCAGTCTGTAAATTTTCCTGTGCTGCCTTAAGATTATTGAGTTCCAGTTCTGAACGGCCCAACCAGTAGTATGACTCTACCGGCCACGATAAATGCTTAATCGACCACTCATAATCATCTTTGGCTTTTTGATATTCATGTTGTTCAAAATGAATACGCCCCATTAACAACACCGGCTGGCTTGACTTTACATCCAGGGAACGGGCTTTTTCCGCCGCTGGCAAAGCCTCTTCAAGTTTACCGTTTTTAAAAAGGGTGGTTGCCAAATTCATATAAACCACAAAACTTTTTACTCCTTGGCTGGTAAGATTGGTTAATATTTCAATTGCTTTGTCATTGTTTCCTGATTCCCGGTAGGCAATAGCCAATAGTATTCTGGCATCAGGGCCCGAGCGGGGATGATTCAAATCAATGGCCGGTTCTAAGATTGCAGCCGCATCCGCCCAACGTTTATTGCGGATATATATTGTAGCAAGAGATAAATAGGGCTGAAAAATTTGTGGCCTAGAACTGACTGCCTTGGTAAGCCAATGTTCCTTTTTTTGCTGATTGAATGTGAAATGACTCCAATGATTCCAAAAGACTCCCGGGGCCGATATAAAAATAATGATGACCCATATCACGACACCGGATACCACCATCCATAAAGAGCAGTGATAAATAATTGATAATATGCACCAAAGCAATAGTATCCAAGTTAAGCTGGACTGCCAAAGCTGTTTTATTTTCATGACCGTGGCGACCTCCTCGTTTCCTTTTCCCGTCAAACCACTGAATATATGCACTCGTTACCTTTATAACCCTGATCTGCAATTACCTTTTTGCTCACCACCTTTGTCCATATTATAACTCTTCCCGGGTCCTATTTTATCAAAAAAATAGAGTGTTCGTGTGAAGATATTTAACCTTGGCAAACTAAGGCTAAAAGAGTCACCCACCCCAGCTTGCGTTAGTATAACTAACTGAGAACAAACGGAGACAACGTAGTTGCATACCAAGCATACGCCAAAAAACCAGCCTTGTTCAACCTGAAATCTGTTTGAATGTATTTCCTGACAGATTACTTGCCTGTCATATCCTTTTATGATAGAATAAATTGAAAACCTATCAATTTACTGTAATTTCTTCGAAAAGGGGTATTTTACTTGCAAATTTCTACTCGCGGGCGTTATGGACTTCGGGCCATGGTTGATATGGCTCTCCACACAACGGAAGGTCCATTAGCCCTTCGTGTCATCGCCGAACGTCAAGGAATTTCCGAATCATATCTGGAACAAGTCTTTACAAGCCTACGAAAGGCCAGTTTAGTGAGGGCTTCCCGAGGAGCCCAAGGCGGATATGAACTGGCTCATCCAACCAACGGAATTACCGTGGGGCAAATTTTACGCGCCTTAGAAGGTCCGATTATTCCTGTCCATTGTGTGGGAGACAGCAACAGCAGCGTTTCTTATTGTGAACGGGAAAAAATTTGTATCACCCGCTCTTTCTGGGAGGACCTTCGGGACAAAATAAACGAATTTTTAGACAGCGTAACTCTTCAAGATTTAGCTGAACGGGCCAAAAAAATTCTTCCTGAAGAGCCAATGTATTTTATTTAAGCAGACCAGCCGAAAAGTAATATAACTTTCATTTACTTTATCAACCAAAAAAATATTGTTGGCTATGTATTCATGGGTTTTAAATCTTCCAAAGGTTTCAACTTTGCCATAGATAACATGACTAACCCATATATGTTTTATCCCTTTTGAATGGCAATCGGCAACCAGGTTTGAGCGGCTTATTTTGAATCTTCTTATACAATAGCCTCCATTTTTCGTAGATCAGCCAACCATTTTCCTCTCGCCTTTCTTGGTATTAACAATCAATTAATCAACGTATAGGGCTTTTTTCGGACACTTTTCAACGCAAGATACACATTGAAGACAATCAGCATGGTTAACCCGGCCTTCCAGCTTAAAACTAAGAATATCAATATTAACAGGGCAGCTCTTTACACATAACCTGCAATCAATGCATCTCTCTTTCACAAACCCAATATGTCCAAAGTTTCGTTTTGTGGATACTCCTTTCGTAACAAAATGCGCTATTGTTCCCATAGGACAAATTAAGCACCAAGTGCGAGGACTAAACCCAATGCCTAACACTATTGATAACAATGTAGTAATAATAATCATACGCATAAATATTTGACCGACACTAACTATATTTCCCCACGAAAAAAACAACTGAATTCCAAAACCACTCATGATCATCGCTAAAAAAATGATTCTAAACCAATAGCCTCTTAATAGGGCTGGAATTTTCCGCTTCAAAGTCAACTTTGAAAGAATGATATCATTAAAACTGCCGCGAGGACAATAATTGCCACACCACTTTCGGCCCTTAAAGAACGATACAATGACCGGAGCCAACATACAAATGAGCGCTCCAATTCCAATAACCGGAAATACCAAACCGAGTATGCAAAACGAGAGCAATACCACCCAAGCCCATTGGTGGATTAATTTATCGACTCTTTTCAATTCTTTTTCAACCTCCAATTTGAATGTATACCCTAACAGGTATCGTATCAAATTTTAAATGAAGAAGAGCTCGTTGTCAATCGTAATATTCAAATATTTGAATATATTAATCAAAATAAGCACCTGCAATGCGTCTCCCGATTCCTTTCAAATATGAATGTATCGATCATTCATTTCACAAAAATCATCTTTACTGCAATAATTAACATTGCCACACCCAAATCCGCCAACTTTGAATCCATTTATTGTATAAAGTCAAATGTATCCCGCTGCAAGCCGCGGTCCGGTTCGGGAAAATAAGTATTAATAACCCTCATAGCTACTCTCTCTGCCATTCTCATACCGGTATTACCGTTGGTCATAATAATGACACCTTGTTTTGATTCCTTACCAACAATTAAAAAACTACAATAATAGTAATTGTTACCCCAGTGCCAAAAGAAATCTTCATTAGAAGATTTTAAAATTCCGAATCCCAACCCCCAGTATATCTGGTTTTGCCATTTGACTGTAGGCTGCAACATTTTAGCCACAGTAGTAGATTTTAATAATGTTGGATTCAAAATTTCCTTGATAAACTTAGCCATATCCGTTGGAGTCGTAAGTAAGCTATAAGCAGCATTGACATCTTTTTTATCAATCGGAAAGGCAATTCCTGCTTCATGACCACTAGCCATTAACGGCAATAACTTTTTTTGAAATACAAAGGTACTTGAATTCATCTGCAAAGGCACAAAAATAGTTTGTTTCATATAACTTTCAAAAGGCATATGAGTCACATTTTCAATGACTTCTTGAAGGTATCGGAAACCGGCGCCGGAATATGAAAACTGGCTTCCTGGAGTAAAATAGACCTCCCGGTCGTCGCCGTCTGAATCATTTGAAAGACCTGAAGTATGATTGAGAATCATCCGGAGAGTTATCCGGTTAGCATCATCAGGATCAGGCAAGTAGGGCTTTTTTAAATAACGATTCAGCGGAGTATCCAAAGCGAGTTTTCCCTGCTCTACCAAAAGCATTGCAGCATATGCCGTTAGTGTTTTACTAAATGAAGCGGCCTGAAATATTGTATGGACATCAATCGGTTCACCGGTTTTGGAATTTTTAACCCCAAATCCTTTCCGATATAGTATTTTCCGGTTATCGAGAATTACCATGGAAAGGCCGGGTACCAAATGCTCCTTCATTTTAGTTGCTATGAATGAATCCAATTGGGAATAGTCATGACGCTTTTCAGGAAAATCTACTAACTTTATCGTTCCCAACCAAAGCGCACCCAAAAAAATCACGACCAAACAAAATAACCGCCAAGGTTTTTGTAATACCATTCTCCGTTTCATCTTCACCATAATATTTTAGCTCTAAGTTATTCGCTTAATCCTTTCCCAATAAAGTTTTTAAGATTTGCAATATAGCCAAAATATCCCTCTGCCCTCCGGCTAACGGCTTTCAGCTGGGATAAAGCAAAAAAGCTCTACTGCTTTAGATTCTTCAAAGATTCTAACAACCCGTAATTCATCCGATTTGTTAACCCTGCAAAATTTAACTTGCCAGCCATCAAACCGCTTTTTAGGATTTTTTTTGATAGTTGAACTTTTTTAACTTTGTTTATAGTATATTATACTATATTATATTTAACTGTCAATTTAGATCCAGTTATAATAAAATATAGTTGATGACCAGGAAATTGAAAGGGAAACCGAAATAAATCGGGAATAGTATTGAATAATCACGAGGTGAATTGGATGGTAAACGCGAGTAATGAAATATGGACTGTCAATGAAGTAGCCGAATATTTAAGAATGAATCCCATGACAATATACCGTTTGGCTCAGCAAGGCCGAATTCCCGCCAGTAAGGTCCTTGGTTGCTGGCGTTTCAAACGGCAGGAAATTGAATCCTGGCTCACAGCCCAACAATTTCAGCCATCGAAAATTTTGGTTATTGATGATGATCCCTTCATCGGAAGTACCATTAAAAATGCCCTATCCAAAAAGCATACCGTAGTGACTGTGGAAACAGCTCACGAGGCTATCTCCGTATTGGAAGGCCAAAAATTCAACCTAATTTATCTGGATCTCAGTTTACCCGATATGGATGGCCCATCCTTGTATAAAAAAATTACAGCTTCAGGAAAAAACATTCCAGTTGTAGTCATTACCGCTTCCACCGATGGAGAACTGTTATCCAAGATGGTCCATGAAGGAGTCCAGTTCGTACTCAATAAACCCTTTACA
>DNPQ01000118.1 GCA_003501335.1 Bacillota bacterium | reverse complement strand
TTTAATATTTTTGACAGTATCGGATAATTCTACTCGAAGCCCGGTTTCATCCGGAACTAATTTAAGTTGGCCAATATAGTCATCATCACCGCGATATAGGTTAACAATTGTTTCTGTAGTGATTTTGGGATCCCGTACAAAATAGCTGATAATATTTTTGTGCTGTCTGGGATCAATAATACAACCCATCGCTTTCTTGTCTTTCACATAAAGGCTCAAACCATATTGATAACTTTTAAGATCACCCGTTTTATTCTCGTTGTCTTTAATCTGGTCCTGTAATCGAAGTAATTCTGCTGCTTTTTTAGCCAATTGCGCTTCATAGCTTTTGATTATTTTCTCAATTTGCTTTTGATCTTTCTTGGCTAACCTTTGCACCACCCGTTGATTAACTTGGGACAAATCGGATTGTTCCTGAATGTTTTCCTTGGCTTGTTGTAAATCTTTATCATAAGAAGCCTGTAAATTTTTTATTTCACCGGTTTTACTGTCTAATTCCTTATTTTTAACCACAAGCTCCTTCGCCTTTGTATCCAGCTCAGCGCTTTTTTGGTGTAACTCCTCTTCCTTGGCCTTCGCCGCGTGTAAAGTTTCTTTCAGGCGAATATCTTCAAAATCAGAAATATCAATACTCACTTGCTTGGACTTTATTTCCAAATAATGAGTGGTGAATACGGTCGCCGCAATTAAGACAATGATAAAACCAAAAAAAATACAATAGGGTTTGATATCCTGATTTTTCTTTGATTTGGAAAATTCATCCTCAAGAGAATATATTTGGGGCTGTTCATAATCAACACGCAAATTTTTTAAAAAAAGGTCTTTACTTGAGGTATTGTTCATTTTGTTTCTAGGTTCCATATCCCCCTCCAATTCTCAGGTGCTTGTCCGCTTCCTGTCCTTTTCATAAATTCTTCCCTGACCGGCAGGTTAGTTTGCTGAAATAGCTGATAGGCTTCTTGCCATGCACCTTGATAATACAAAGTCCGGGCCTGATCAAAACGCTCCAGATTCTGTTTTAAAGCATCATTTATCCCCGTTTGGGGTATCGGCCAATATATTTTTTGACCCACTGTTTTCCCCTTAACCTGGACAGTATCGATTTCCAGAAAATAAAAATCATGTTCCGGCTGATTTTTCTCGATATCTTCTTTTATATATTGGGAACAAATCACCGGAACCTTATAGAAGCGGGTTAACCCTTCCAATCTGGAAGCCGCATTGACATTATCTCCGATGACCGTATTAGTCATCCGCTCGTAAGAACCTATGTTTCCGTAAAATACACTTCCACCGTCAATACCAACACCGACTTCAACCAAAACAGCATGGTAGATTTGTTCTTCCTCTTCGGTTAACTTTCCTTTGACACGGACGATTTCTTCATAACGAAGCTGCATCTCATCTCGTAACATCCTAGCGACTTTTTGAATTTCATATCCGGCCAAAACAGCCTGATACGACTTATTTACCGGCTTTCGCCCTTCTTCAATTTGAATCCCAAAAACTGCCAATACGGCATCGCCGATAATCGAACCGATAATCCCGTCATTTTGAAAAATAACCCGAATTGCCCGTTGATAATGGAGATTCAAGATATCGATAATATCAGTTCCTAATGTCTCCGTCATCGTAGTAAAACTTTTAATATCAGAGAAAAGGATCGTCAATTCCTTTTGTTCCCCCTTGAGGAGAACTATTTTTTCCTGGTAAGCCTGATTGGCAACATCCTTATTGACAAACCTTCTGAAAACAGTTAATAAATTATTAATACTACTGGATAAGGAATTAAAGGCCATTCCCAAAAAAGTAATATTGTCGTTGGTGGCGCCTTCCAAAGAAATTAAATCCATTTGTTGACTTTGGACCATCGTCATAATGGAATCCGTAATAATTCCAATAAAGCGGGTAATATGGCGGATAAAGTAAATACCAATCACTGTACAAATCAAGGTAATCAGTGCAATAAAAATCGATATATCACGGAAAATAAGCCATGAATCCTGATAAAATTCATTTAATTCTTCGGCTCGAATCAAAAAAGCATCCCATTTGGGTATCCACTTATAGACTCCGTAATACTCTTCCCCATTAAACATAAAGCTTAAGGTACCATCGGAAATCCCATGCCGAGTTTGATCGACTATTTTTTGCAAGGCGTTTCTATCGGTAAAATAATGCCTCTTGGGAATCTTTGAAGCTTGCAAAATAATGGTAGCCCGGCGTAAATCTTTGATTTGAATGCCAAGCGTCACGGATTTCTTTTTTTTAAATTGACGTATGGCCCGTGTTTCAATGGCCTTCATTGACGATCGAAAAGCAGCAGGACTCTCATTGGCGTATTCATAAATATCATATTGGGAATTGGAAAAATCATAGAGCTCCTTTAAATCGTTGACCAGGAGCTCTTTCATCATTTTAATCTGCTCAGTCCGGTTCAAGGCAAGATTAATATAGTTGGAAGTAAAACAGGCTACCAGGATAGATATGGTAAAAATAATAATAATCCGTCCTGTAATGGAAGTAACTTTGGTATTTCCAAATTTCTTGAAATTACTTTTCTTTTTTGATGTTTGAGGCATTTTGATAACCAACCCATTTCTCAAGTATAAAATGCAAATTTTCCAATTATTAAAGAACTAGTATAAAACCATAAAATTATAAATCATCGACCTATTAACTTTTTACAGAAAGCGTAAATACTTGCAATGTCAATAATTCCAAATAAAAACCAATATTTTATATACAACAAAATTTAATAATTTCCTTTCGGAAACCATAATAATTATCCAGTAAAAAAATAAGCGCAAATGATCAACACCGTAATTTGGTGTACCCCATTTACGCTTTTATAGTACTAAGAACGCCCCTCTCTTTAACTTGGACGTTCAAAATAAAATTATCGCTGTAAGTTCTTTTAATATAAAACAGAAACAGATATCCTTAAATCATTGGTGTTTCAATTTTAAGTTTCGTTCAGTCCTTTTTTTCCATAATGGTTATGATGGGCGAAATCATCCACCTCGCGGCGTACCCTTAAGTACCCGGAATCGGAAAGAGGATACCCCAAACGGATGGCATAGACGATCTTCAAGGAATCGGGTATGCTCAAAATGCGCTTGACCTCTTTTTCAACGACGCCATCACCGAAAGAACTTACAATATGAAAGCCAATCCCAAGGGTGCTTGCCATCAGCCACATATTCTGGGTGACATTACCCAAACTGATGATCCCCAGGAAATCTCCCTCGGAAGCTGGCGCCCTTCGGCTCGGGTCGTAAAGCATGAACAACATGTCCGGGCTGGTCGGTAACGTCCTTTCGGTGGCCCTAAGCTCTTCCAGAGTCGCCCCGGGGTCGGTCCAGGCAGACGGAAACCGATCAGCCAAGATCCCGACTTTTTTACGCTTCAGTTCCTCTTCCGAAAAGGATAATTGGCGATAATTCTCTTTAATAAAATCCATTGAAATGGAGTTCTTGAGCTCTCCCAAGGCTGCTAAAAGTTTGGCATCGTCAACGACGACGAATTCGAAGTTCTGCATGTTATGAGCCGTAGGCGCCCAACTTCCCGCCCCCAAAATCCGCTCCAGATCCTGTTTGGATACCGGACGGCCCGGGTCAAAAGGCCCTCTGGCGGAAAACCTGTCTTGGATGCATTGGTAAACATCGGTCATGGAACAGCCCTCCTTTTTTCTTACCACCAAACCCCGAAAACAATCTCTTTTAGACCCCTATTTAACGGGTCATCTTCAATACGGAACGAAAATGGACTTTTGCCTGCATCATTTTTTCAAAGGCCAACGCCGCCTGTTCCAGCGGAAATACCTCCACCATCGGAACCACTTCCGTAAGCACGCTGAAATGAATAGCCTCTTCGATACTGCCGCCGGTGGAACCGCTAATGGAACCGCCTCCTAAAATGGAGCCAGGATGAATCTGGATCATATCCTTTGGCGAAGAAACGATGATCATTTGTCCACCCCGGGCAAGGCCGCCATACAGCTCGGAAATAGACTTACCGCTGGGAGCCGTGACCAATATCACCTGGGCGCCGCCCATTTTCTTCAATTCCTTAGCGCCATCGGTTACCGAGGCATCGATGTATTGGTGAGCGCCGAATTTAAGGGCCAAGGCTTCCTTCTCTTTGCCCCGGGATATTGCGACCGTCTGGAAACCCATCTTTACAGCAT
>DNPQ01000552.1 GCA_003501335.1 Bacillota bacterium | reverse complement strand
GAATCTGCGCCGGCCCGAGTATTTGGATTTTGTTTTCTCCCAGATCCCATCCGGGTGGTTGGGATTTTGTTACGATGCGGGCCATGAAAACTGTTATACCCAAGGTGCGGATTTACTTAGCCGATATGGTTCCAAACTGATGGCGCTGCATTTGCATGATAACGATGGAAGCGGCGATCAGCACCGCATCCCCGGGGATGGTACAATTGATTGGCAGGCTTTGCAGGCAGGTTTGAAAAGAAGCGGATATCCCGGCGCGATTGCCCTGGAAGTCATTCATGAGAATGGTGATCCCGAAACGGCGGAGTCGTATTTAAAACGGGCTCTGGATAGCGCCCGTCAATTGTTTGGAGAGTTTAATTCATAGAATGATTGTAGTGTGAGATCCTTATTCAATAACTTGTCCGGTTGTAGTGATTCATGGGGAATTGGATCCCCATCCCCTGAATGGGGTGAAACAGCCGTTGGAAAAGTGTTTGAAAGATCTTACTGTTTACCCGTTGCAACGCTGCGGCCATGAACCTTGGAAAGAAAAGTACGCATCGGATCAGTTTTATTCTATCCTCCGCAGGGAATTGGCTATATAATTAAGCTAATGAATAATGAATAATGAAATGAATAAGGGAAAGCGCTAGTCATAGCGTAGGGAGCCTTATCTTGGTGATGTATCGATGAAAATTGATCGTCTTCTTGGTATTGTCATGTATTTGTTAAATCGGGAGATTGTTTCCGCCCGGGTGTTGGCAGAAAGGTTTGAGGTATCGCCCCGCACCATCCAGCGTGATATTGAAGCTCTGAATGAGGCGGGTATTCCGGTTACTTCAGTGCAGGGTAGTGCTGGCGGTTATGGAATTATGGACAGCTTTAAACTAGATCGGCAGATCATGAACACTGACGATTATCTTTTTATACTTACTGCATTAAAAGGATTGTGTACAGCCTATGAAAACCGGCAACTGGAAACCACTCTGGAAAAGCTGCTCGCCATTGCCCCGTTGCGCCAGGAGCAGGCTCGATCGTGCTCTATCCGTTTTGACTTCGATATTCTCCGCGAGGGGGCCAATACCGGTCAATACCTCGCTCTCCTTGATACAGTGATCCACCAAAAAAGAGCGGTTGTCTTTGAATACACCGATGCCATGAATCATTCATCTCAACGTTGCGTTGAGCCGATTACGGTTCTTTGTAAATGGTATTCCTGGTATCTATTGGGCTTTTGCCGGGAAAAAAGAGATTACCGGTTGTTTCGGCTATCGCGTATTCGGAAGTTGACCGCTACTGAAAGCGTTTTTTCGGTGGAACACAGGGAACCGGAAGAGTTGTTGGCAGAGCAGGTCTTACGAGATAAACGGACATTTCTAAATATTAAAATGCTTTGTCAGCCGGAGGACCGGGTTGCGGTAGAAGAATATTTTCCGAGTGCGCAAATTAGCCAGTTGTCAAGTGGTGAATTGCTATTTGAATGCAGTCTGCCTGAGAACGAACGGGGCTGGTTTGGCATCTTGATGAGTTACGGCTCTAGAATCAAGGTTTTGGAGCCGGAAGAACTTCGAAAGATGTTGACTCAAAAGGCCCAGGAAATTGTTGATAATTATTATTAATAATAGATAATAATTATCGGGAATGACGACATATAGTTGTCCGAGATCCTCCGTTATAATGAAGTAAAGTTAATTTTTTGAGGAGGAGATATTGATGACTGTGGAAGAAATCGCGTTAAGTATTGGTTATTGCGGTCTGGTTTGCAAAATGTGCGGGCTTTGTGCCGGATGCAAATCTGAAAATAACTGCTGCGAGAAACAGAGGTCGCCGGAAGGATGTTATCATTATCATTGTTGCATCCAAAAAGGTCTTAACGGGTGTTGGGAGTGCGGCGAGTTTCCTTGTGATCAGGACATGTTTTCGGTAGACAAAGACATACGGCTTAAAGCTTTTGTCCGTTGCGCCAGAGAAGACGGAGTGGGTATGCTGGCCGAATATCTTAAAAGGAATGCCGGTAACGGTATGGAATATCATATAGGGAACGGCCTGCGAGGCGATTATGATGGCCTGACAAGTGAAGCCGAAGTGTTACGGCTTTTAAGAACCGGTAAAAAATAATGCGAAAATGATGATGCATGAGAACAAAGGAACAAGGACAGAAAACTTGAACATTCAAAAAGCGGTTTCCGAAGATGTCGATGAGATTGAGGCCATTTATCATGAATCCATCGCCTGGCTGAACGGCCAAAGTATACATCAATGGCAAGAGGGCGTCTATCCGACCCGGAAATCGGCTCAGATGGCACTGGACGATGATAGCCTGTATTGTTGCCGGATCAATCAAAAAATCGTGGCGACTTTTATTATCAATGAAATCCAGCCGCCCCAATATCAAACCCTCAACTGGAAGTATCAAGGTCCGGCTATGGTGTTGCATACCTTAGTGGTCAGGCCTTGCGACTCCGGACGGGGTATCGGCCGCCTGGCCGTAGAGTATGTCATCCGGCAGGCGCGGAAAAACAAGTATCATTGCGTCAGATTGGATGCTTTCCCGGATAATAAGGCAGCCGTCAGGCTCTATCTTTCGCTGGGCTTTGAATATGCCGGGAAGGTATTTTTTGATATCAAGGAACCGTCCTATGAATGGTATGACTGTTATGAAATGAAGTTATAAATCCGGCATTGTGTTATAATAAATACAATTACCGGGGGGCCGGTTCACTTCCCGGATATACGAAGGATTTGCCGACCTTCAGGCAATGGATGGCCGATCGGAACTGGGCCAATGCCTGGAGCGTCTATGATAATATCAGTGCGATATCTAAAGACAGCTATCGGAAATTTTTAAGAACGAATTGGAAAAACAAAAGGCTAAAAAGTAAGTTATGGGTATCAAATAAATATTGAGCGAGGGGATACAATGGCTTTTGATGCAAAATTTGAATTGCCGGCACTTAACTCCAAAGAATATACAGTGATGGGATTGGGCGAAGTACTATTACGTCTTTCGCCGCCGAATAAAGAACGGATTTTGGCCGGAGAGGCTTTTGAAAAACGGGCCGGCGGTTCGGAATTGAATGTGGTTTCGGGGATATCGCTTTTGGGATTGCGTACCGGGATTATAACGAAATTACCGGAAAACGAGATCGGCAAATATATTAATAATAAAATCCGTTTTAGCGGTGTCAGTGATGATTATATTATTTACGATAACCGTCCCCAGGCCAGGCTGGGAATTTATTATTATGAAAGCGGGGCGGCCCCGCGGAAGCCGACCGTAGTTTACGATCGCGGCAATTCTTCTTTTACTTCCCTGAACTTAGAAGAGATTGAGCCGGAGGTCTACGGAAAAGCTGCGGTATTTCATGTCAGTGGGATTACTTTGGCTTTAAGTAAAAATATCCGGGAAACAACTTTGACCATGATTAAAAAATTTAAAGCCCAGGGTAGTTTAATATCCTTTGACGTCAATTTCCGGGCCTCGCTCTGGAGCGAGGAAGAAGCCCGAAAAGAGATTCTACCGATATTACCGGAGATCGATATCTTGTTTATCTCGGAGGAGACCTCCCGGAAGATGTTTCAGAAACAAGGGACTTTAGAGGAAATTATGAAAAGTTACGCTGCCGAATACGGTTGCCGCTTGGTAGCGACGACCCAGCGCCAGGTTATAAGTCCTGCCAAACATAACTGGAATTCTTTAATCTATTGTAAGGCCGAAGACCGGTTTTATCAGGAAGAACCCTACCGGGAGATTGAGGTGGTCGATCGGATTGGGAGTGGAGATGCCTACTTGGCGGGGGTATTGTTCGGGCTACTAAAGTTTAACAATGTCCAATCCGCATTAGAGTTTGGCAACGCCATGGCGGCCATTAAAAACACGATTACAGGGGATATGCCGGTCAGCGATTTTCAGGAAATTCAGCGGGTCATCCGGGACCATCAAACGAAAAATACCAGTGAATTGAACCGCTAAGGCCCATTGAAAAGGCAGATAACATTTGTAATAACCAAAAGCCAAGCTTAATGAATCCTACTCGAGCACTTTTGGGTATGGAAAACCTTCGAAAAAATAGTATCATTATAGATGAAAATGGAATTTATTTCAATTTAAATTTACCTGCCGTCCGTTTGGATGCAGGTTTTTTATTTGCGGGGAAGGATTGTTCGAACGACTGGGG
>DNPQ01000599.1 GCA_003501335.1 Bacillota bacterium | reverse complement strand
TGAACAGGAGTGTCCGGTGAATAGTACAATGCGCGGCTTATCATAATTTAGAACTTGACGCAAATTTGGAAAAATTAATAGAATGTTGCAAGACTGCTCATTCGTTTAGTGATTATCTCAATGAGTAAATAAGGAGGGCAGAGTGACGTTACCTCTTGCATATTTCGGCTGAAATTAGACCGTAATTCCGGTCGTAAGTGGCCATTAATTCTGGGTCAAACAAGTTGATCTATAGCCAAAACCTACAAAATTTAATTCGGATGGACTTTGAATTGTAATTATTTCATTACTTTTTTTGACATACCAAAAAAGATAATAGTTTGCCATTTTTTTATTTAAACCCCTGACCTTGATATTGGTTAGGGGTTATGCTTTAATATTTTTTGTAAATAACTTTGTCATAAGCGGTCTCGGATAAAGTTTTAATAGATTGGAGATAAAAATGGATCTTAACAATTTTGAGAATTATATCGACCCCAAAATAGTGACAAGAGGCTATGAATACTATGAGAATGACTATGTAACATCAGTGGAAGAAATTAAGGAAAATGTATTTGTAGCGAAAGTCACGGGTACTGATCGGTATACGGTGGAAGTTGAGCTTGATCATAAGGGGAACATAATAGATACAAAATGTGATTGTCCCTATGACTTGGGAGAATATTGCAAGCATCAAGTCGCGGTTTTTTTTACGTTACGGGAAATGAAAAACAATATATCTGCTGAGAAAAATCCAGTGACCCAAAAACATTGTATGGACTTAGAAGCTTCGTTTAAATCTTCGGCTCAGAAAAAGAAAAAAGAGATTGACATCAAGAAAGTGCTTTCCGACCGGACCAAAGATGAGCTTGTTGAATTTCTGCTGGATATTGCCTCTAAGTATGAAGAAATCAAGCAGTATATTGAACTGAATTTCAATATTGGAAATGATGAGGATGAAATAAATAAGTCGATTGCACTTATACGTACATACATCAGTAATAATTCTGACCAATGGGGATTTGTGAGTTATAGAGATACATCTGAAGCCCTAAAGGCGCCGGTATGGTTTTGGAAAAAGCCCGTCACGCTTTGGAACAGAAAAAAGCCATACAGGCTGCGAAACTGACCCTTTGTATTGTACAGGAAATGATGGATTTGCTTCAGGGGGCTGATGATTCCGACGGAATAATTGGTGAAATGATTGAAGAAAGCCTTGCTTTTATTGCTGAAATCATTGATGATGAGGAATTAAGTCCGGTGCAGAAAGAAGACATTTTCGATAAATTGATGAAGGAAGCAATCAATAAGCGCTATGATGGCTGGACCGATTGGAGACTGGATCTGCTTGCAAAGTGTTCGGAACTTGCGGATAACCGGAATTTGCGAAATAAATTGGAGAATCATTTGGTTTCACTGATAGAGAATGAGAAAGGGGATTCATGGAGCTTTAATTACCTTGCCGAAAAGATAAATCTTATCAGATACTATATGATTGAAAAATATGACGGACAGAAAAAGGCAGCGGAATTTATAGATCAAAATTTGCAATACACCGACTTTAGAAAAATGGCAATTGAAAGTGCAATGAAGAACAAAGATTATAGCGAAGTTGTTAAGCTTACCCTCGATGGGGAGGAAAAGGATGAAGGCTCCGCCGGATTGGTGGCTCAATGGAAGGGATATCGGTATAAAGCATATAAACTTTCCGGAAAATTGAATGAGCAGCGTGAAATTGCCATGAATTTTATTCTGAAAGGCGACTTTGAATATTACCAGGAACTGAAAAAGACATATGACACCAAAGAGTGGCCCTCTGTTTACCCTGAAATCATTCTCTTATTGGAAAACCAAAAGAAAATCTATCTGGATATATATACCTATATTCTAATCAATGAAGGTGAAAAACAAAAGCTATATGAATACGTCAAAGGAAGGCCTTCAACGGTGGATTATTTTTACAAATATCTTATTCCTGAATTCACAGAAGAAATATATGGGCTATTCCGGCAATATATTGAGCAGACTGCGGCACGGGCGAATTCCAGAAAAGATTATCAGGGAGTATGTGTCATAATCCGGAATCTTAAAAAAGCCGGTGGGAAAGAACAGGCATTGGAGATCAAGGAGAAGCTTTTTACCCAATATGCAAATAGGCCTGCATTCAGAGATGAGTTATCAAGAGTCTGATTTTATAATTTTGAGGCGATTTTTATGGTTTTAGAGTTTTTTCTTATTAGCAGAATAGAAATTCTGTTCCTTAACTGGAGAAGATAAAAAATGAGTATGTTATCCGATGTGACCAAGCAGGCGCTGGATGGGCATTTTATAAATCCCGAGGTTGCGAAAGCTTGGTTGGATGAGGCTGACCGGAGATGGCAAGAAATTGAGGAGGGCAAAGTACAGTGCCTACCAGCGGATCAAGTGATGAAACAAGCCCGCGAGAGTTTGGGCCGTTGATATTTGACTACCACCCGGAAGTATCTTTAGAATTAATTGAAGCAGCCCGTTTCTACGAGGAAAGAGGAGCTGGTCTAGGGCACAGATTCTTGGATGCGATGGTTGCATTGCTTGCTATATTGCAACAAAGTCCATCACTTGGCGGAGGTTTATTTGACTTTATTTATACAACGCCTTTCTTTTTACGGACATGGATAAGGGGTCAGGTGCGGCCCAATGTCATAAAGCTACGCTGTAAATAATTAGGAACTTTTCTTTTGATTCATAGGATATCGATCCCGAATCTTCTTAATACGGGGGTTTGTCCGATCGGGCCTTATTGGAACGGTATTTTGTACAATCTCACACATAATTTGATTCAATATTTTAGTACGTTTTCGTCCACTCCGTACTAAAATCATTAGAACTAAGCGGTCTTTAAGTTTTCCAATTAATATATTGGTGTTCGCTTGATATTCATACTTTAATTCTTTTGCTTGATTTTCTTCCTGGATTTGTTCATCAGCATCCATCTTGGCAAGCGCGACGAGGTTACTTAGATACATTGACGCATAAAAATCTTGTTCGACGGCAATTGGAGTTTCACCCGTAAAATTTTCTATCTCTAGCTTATGTTTTAGTTCGTCATACTTGGTTTCGATTTTCCATCGTTTAAAATATAACTCTTTGAAATCTTTGAGATTAAAGTTTTGGTCAAGTAAACTGCTTACGAGTATCTCTTCATTACCAGATTTAAGCTTGAATTTTAATACTCGAACTTGGTATGCCTGGCGCTTATAGTGATACTCAACAATTTCATCTTGACTGTTAACACGATTGATTTCTTTGACAAAATATGGTGAAACCCGCATCACAAAATTGATTTTTGCCTCTGTTAGTTTGGCGATTAATTCTTTGGAAGGATATCCTCTATCGAATAAAATCAGGTCATTTTTTTGGCCGAGTTCTTGTAATTTTCTAATATGACGATAAGCAAGAGCTTCTTCATCAACTTTATAATGATCGATGATTGCGTCAATCAAGAAATTATTTTCGACATCATATAATCCAGATACTCTTGCTCTGGCTACCTTAACAGTTGTATTTTCGGCGTACCCATAAGTCTATCGCAAATCCTCGGTATTTTGTAGTTCTAGAGTGGTACCGTCGATGGCAGAAAGCCGAAATCCTCGGTATGTTTTGAAATCATCCTCATAAAACTGTCTAATTACAGCCTGAAACAGGATAATAAACGCTCTGGGTGATACTTTCTGCCTAGCTATTGAGAAAGCCTGTTTAGTAATAGAACAATCTTCATCTGGTAAAGCTTTAAAAAAATTGTCGAGTTCAATTTGGAGTGATTTTTTGTTGTGACTTAATATGAAAGAGATTAGATTAACAAAACCCATTTTGCCCTCTTTAGTGAAATATGTGGACCGAAGTCTCACATCACAAAGGTAAGTGATGCTGTTTACGATCCTATTAGTTAATTTAATGGCTTTGTGAATTTTCGTTATTCCCATTTGAAACCCCTTTAATCGACTGGTTATACCAAAAAAGGTATCCTCGACGATTATTAGGCGATTTCAAATTTGCCAAGGGTTTCGATGAATTTTAATCTCTTCTTTTGGATTTTTCAAATCCAAATATTTATATTCTTCTGTTCCAATAATTGGAGTCATAGCTTTATGACATTGAGGTGCGGCCTAGGGACTACCAAAGCGAAATGAAGCCTATTTTGTAGGCTTTTTTTGTTGCCCAAAACCGATCTTGAAGCGGAAGGGAGAGGACGATGACGTTGTCTATACCTACTTGCAGGAAATAATGTAAATGGCAATGATGGCGGATCATCTTCTTTTATGTAAAATGAGATGGCTCACATAAATCTATTAATGAAGTAAATTGTTTCACCAGCCCATCAGACATTATTTCCAGCAGCTTTTCACAATCCTTGGTTTTGTCATATTCCGAAAGTGCCTCATAGTACCGGATGCGATTGTCAAACTTGATACTAATCGGTAAATAACCATTCTTTAAAAGCTCTAAATTAAGTATTAATCGACCGGTTCTGCCATTCCCGTCTGAAAATGGATGAATACTCTCAAATGCCGCATGAAACATAGCAATGCGCCATAGAATGTGTTTGTTTTGCCACTCGTTATGATATTGAACCAATAGATCGTTTATTGATTCTTCAATTGAAATAGGTTGAACTGGATGAAATTCTGCGCCGGTAACTAAAACCTGAACTTTACGATAGGCACCAGCATTTTCCCTGTCATGATTCAAAACCAAATAATGAATATCTTTTAGGGCTTTTTCCGATAACGACAGATTCTGCTTAACAAGTTCCTCAATATATAAATAAGCTTCTTTATGATTGACAACTTCCAGATGCTCACGTAGGGTTTTTCCGCCAACCGTAACCCCTTCGTTGATAACAATCGAAGTTTCTATTAAGCTTAACCGATTACCCTCAATGGCGTTTGAATTATAAGTAAAATCAGTAATAAAATGCTCTCGCCAACTTTTTACAGTTTCTTTTGGCAATGGTCTATACTTGTTTAATTTAACTTTTAAATCATCGATTGCGGTAAAGTCTATCGACATCCAGGTTTACTCCTTTCATTCTGGATTCTTTCCATATTTCTTCAATAAATCCTCAATAGACTGTTTATTTCCCTCTTTGAGAGTTTTGTAATATCAAGGGCTTCCCGGACAATATCTGATTCAGACCACTTAGGAATTCGTTCTCCTCGTCTAACCAACTTATCTTCAATGAATTGGGCTTTTTTATCCGTAATTTGAAAATGCTTTCTATTTAATTTCATAAGCCAAAATTTTCCTTTCTAGGCCTTGATTATAGCATTAATATATTACCACGTAAACACAATCAAGGGGATACTATGTGATTAATATGGTGAATTGAGAGGGTTTGGTTAAACTGTTTGCAGTTAAATGCAGGGGGGATTCTTAATAACGGCCAATTTAATATTGTCAAAAGATAATGTTGTCGTTTCATTGTAAGGAGTGTAGATATTAGTTATTCCAAATGATAAGTTATGGCTTAGTTATATCAAATGACATCAATAGTTTGACAATGGCAAAAGCGGTCACTATGATGCCCAATAGTAACAGTTTAGATTGAATTGTGATCACCCGTTTTCCATATGT
>DNPQ01000285.1 GCA_003501335.1 Bacillota bacterium | reverse complement strand
TTAACAAACATATGACAATAAAAAAAGACTATCGCTGAAAAGTCGATGGCCTTTGAGGAAAGTACTTACTTTACTATTTAGAAATACGTGGCCACTGGCGATCATATCGTTCTGGAATTATCCGCTAAATCCCGTCCAATTTTTCCTAATTTTCCATAAATCATTTTGAACACGATGTTACTTTCACATACGCTACTGAATATAAAAAAAGCCCTAACCGGGCTTTTGAAGTTGCATTTTTACAGGAAACCTTTTTGAAAAAACACTTAGCTTCCTTTACAAGATAGGGAATCCTATTTAAAAAACCAAAAAGCTTGGAGAAACTCAATCTTCCCAGGACAAATATTTTTTTGCAAGAAATTGCTCATTCCATCATTGCTTTTTCAGCGCGTAATCGCAAAGAGCTTATCGCTACCGCAAAAATAATCAGCAATCCAATGATTACATCTTGAATATAAGGATCGACACGCATCATATTTAAGGCGTTACCAATAACCCCCCACAACAAAACTCCGAAAAATGTTCCAATCATATTACCTTTACCGCCATTCATCGGCGCACCGCCGATAACTACCGAACCGATTGCCTGAAGTTCAATTCCCGAACCGGTAGTAGGCTGAGCGGCTCCCACTCTCGACAATAATAGCATCGCAGCAACACCCACAAACAGGCCATTTAAAATAAAAAAAATCATCTTATTTCGATTCACATTGATACCGGCGAGATAAGCCGCACGTTGATTGTTACCAATGGCATAGACGCTACGGCCCAACTGGGTATGGACCAGAATGAATTGGATCACCGCATATCCTAAAAGCGCCACGATAAATAGCAATGGGATCACTTTAAACAATTGGAATGCCCCGAGCGTCTCAAACTGCCCATAAATGGTTTGAATCGTTCCTTGGGTAATAAACAAAGCAATCCCTTGAAAAACCCCCACCGCCGCCAGGGAAATGATGAAAGACGGGGCTTGAAACAGGATGGATGCGCCACCAATGAAGGAAGCGCAAAGAATTGCCACCACCAACCCAATCAAAGCCGCGAGTGGAGGGTTAACCCCGCTACGCATTAACATTGCCATCATGACTGTGGATAACCCGATATTCGCGCCAACGGAAATATCAAAATTTCCGGAAATAATTAAAATAGTGGCGCCACAGGCAACCAGGCTCAAAACGGAAATTTGGCCCAGCAAATTGCTGATGTTTCCAAGCCAAAAATAACGACTGTTGACTGATCCGGCAATGATTGAAAGAATGATAACGACAGCTAATAGAAAAAACCATTGATTGGCCAATATCCGTTTTTTTAATCCCGCACCAAGATCACTCATGGGTAATCCCTCCATTATCTTTAATTCCTAAAAAGTATTCCAGCAACTCATGCTCTGATGTTTCTTTGGCTTTTACGATCGAAACCAGTTTACCTTCTCGCATAATGGCAATCCGGTCACTCACAGAGATCAACTCCGGCATGTCGGAGGAAACCATTAAAATACTCTTTCCTTCCTTGGCAAGCTGAACCATAAGTTCATAGATTTGCTCTTTCGCCCCAATATCAACACCCTTAGTCGGCTCATCAAAGATAAAGACTTCCGCTTTACTTAATAATAACCTGGCCAATATGACCTTTTGCTGATTGCCGCCACTTAAAAAGCCGGCCGATAATTTCAGATTGGCTGTGACAATGTGAAGCCGCTTGATCAAATCCGCAGCAATATTATTTTCTTTACGGTGATTTAAAACCAAACCACCGGTTTCATTCTTGATAATCAACATATTTTCCAAAACCGAACGCAAGTTAAAAAGTCCCAACAACTTTCGATCCTCGGGAATCATTCCAATACCGCAGTCAAGGGCTTCCCGGGGTGAAAGGGGGCTGATCATATGACCGTTGAGCCAAATTTCACCGGAATCTTTGCGATCAACGCCAAAAATTACATTCATTAATTCAGTTCGTCCGGCTCCTACGATACCACCAAACCCTAAGATCTCGCCTTGATGAAGATTAAAACTAACATCTTCAAACACACCATGTCGCGATAAATTGCGTACTTCAAAAACGGGTTCTCCAATGGTAGCCGCTTCCCGATGATAAAAAAGAGTGCCTTCCCTACCAATCATATTTTTGGTAATGGTCTTTAAATCGGTACTTTTCGTTTCAAATGTCCCAATCGCTTGACCATCCTTGAGTACAGTGATCCGATCGCTGATCGCAAAGACTTCTTCAAGATAATGAGAGATATAAATAACGCCTATATTTTGAGCCGTCAATTTTTTTACCAATTCCATCAAAGCTTTGGTTTCTTCGACCCCGAGGGAAGAAGTAGGCTCATCCATGATCATGATTTTGGCATGGATATGTAAAGCTTTTACAATTTGTAGTGTTTGCTGCTCAGCCGGGGAAAGTTCTTCAACTAAAGTGGTTGCATCAATTCCAATGTTAATTGAATCCATCAATTCTCTTGCTTTTTGATTCTGGGCCGCATAATCGATGATACCCAATTTGATCTTGATTTCATGTCCTAAAAAAATATTATCTGCAACACTAAGTGATTCAATGAGCTCCACATCCTGATAAATAGTAGCAACTCCCATTTCCAAAGCCAAATCCGGTGTCATGCGACTATATTCATGGCCAAAAAAAATCATTTTACCGCTATCGGGTCGCTCTGCACCGGATAATATTTTAATCAGTGTGGATTTACCGGCACCATTCTCCCCGACCAAACAATGAACTTCACCGGCGCGTAAATTAAAATGAATATTTTGTAAGGCTACCGTATCGCCAAATGTCTTGCGTATATCACGGACAACTAAGATTTCCTCATATTTTTCTTGTCCCATTATGTCTTAGGTCCCCCTTAACTAAACTAAAAAGATAAGGCGGAGCCCACCTTCAAAGTAGGCTCCGTTTGACTGTGGTTTAAAATCAGGGCTTTGGCGCTTTATTGGGTGCAGGTAAATAAGCGCCAAGTTTAGGAAAATATTGTTTTGTTAATTGAATCCAGACTGTATCACAGTCCCAAGGTACAACTTTAGTTTTATCCATTACATTTTGCTTCGTCACCGAAATAACGGGAAGCATGATTTGTTGATTGATCACTTTGGAATCATGTTTGACATATTGATTTAACGTAAGTAATGAAACCATACCTTCCCAGCCCGGAGAACTGCTTATGGTATAATTTAGATCACCATTTTTAACCAACGGCAGACCAACCGGCGAACCATTTTGAGCTATTACCACATATTTGCTCCCCAAATTTTGATTCTTTAAGTAACGAATCACTGCAGCCGCCATATCTTCATTCATAATCCACAAAATATCGAATTTGGTACCGGATTGAACCAAATCCTGTGCCTGATTCACTGCAACTGATGGATCATATTTGCCATCCCGTACTGCTACGATCTCATTTTTTCCAAGTTCTTTCATCCGTTCTTTCATAGAACCGACAACCATTTGTACCGGCAAATGTTCCAGCATACCGGTGATTAAGGCAACCTTTTTGCCCGGATATTTTTTAGCCATATATTCGGCATAATTGCGGCCCATTGCTTTCCAGTCGAAATCCACGGCAGCCACGATATCCTTCTTGCCGGCTAAAGCTTGTCCGCAATTATCGACGGTGACCAAAGGAATTCCAGCCTCTTTGCACTTCTGGGCAGCCGTAATCGCTCCCTGTTGATTAAAGGAGAAGACCGCCATGCCGTCAACGCCTTGAGTAATTAAAGAATCAATATTAGAAACTTCTTTTTGAACGTCGTAATTGGAATTTAGCACGACTGTTTTGATTCCCAACATTTTAGCCGCCCAAACAAACCCATCTACATCACACTTATACCAAGTGTCCGGTCCCGGAGTAATATATCCAAAAGTAAGAGCTTTAGGCGCCGCAGCCAAGTTGATAAACGGAACACTCATAACCAACATCAGAATAGCCAACATTAAAAATGCCTTTTTCATTAACAACACCTCCTATTATTGATAAACCAAATTCTTGCCTATCCTTTTGGGTTCCTCCCTCCTTTATCATGATATCCATATAATGAAGCAACAGGAAACGATTTAGCTACAAACCATTCTGTTCACTCCCGAAAGTTATAAATGCTTTGCTTTTATCGCCTTATTTGTCCGTTTATCGAACTAATATGAGAAATATTTTCTATTATTTTCTCAAATATCCTTCTTTTTCTTCGGATTTATTTTTTGGATTATAAATTTTAAAAATAGCCTGTAATAGATACTTGTTGTCCCGTCCCCCCAAATAAATTAAAATTCCGTGAAAATAAATTTCATGTCCCATGTATATAAAAGACGCTGCTAAAGTGAACATTTTTTTAAAGCATAAAATATTTTCATTCAGAGGAGGAATCAAACTAAAAGAATAGAAAACATCATTTATTGTCCACAAAATGGACAAATTGTTCAGATATTAGATCGAATTATAGTTTATTTTGATTTGAGGAGGCGATTTTTCTGCTTGAGAACATATGCAAGTACCTGGACTACCAATTTATTTACATATTTTAAGATATAACTGTTACTTGTGTATAATTAAAGAAGTCCCAATATCGAGTGTCTAAAGAGGAGAATATCTTAATGAAGAAATTTAAGGTGGGTATCATCGGATTGGGTTTTATCGGCATGGTACATTTGGAAGCCCTACGGCGCCTTGATAATATCGAAGTAATAGCCGTTTCCGAAACGGATTTGACCAAAGCAAAGGCCTGTAATGTTAAAAAAGTTTATGAGCATTGGGAAGAGTTAGTAGCTGATCCGGAAATCGAAGTCGTCCATAATTGTACGCCCAATCATTTTCATTTTGCTATCAATCAAGCTTGCCTCAAAGCAGGAAAACATGTTTTATCTGAAAAACCTTTAGCAATGGATTCTCGAGAAACTTTTGAATTAACTCAACTAGCTACAGCCAATGGTTTAAAAGCCGGGGTCAATTTTGCCTATCGTTATTACCCGATGGTGCAATGGGCCAAAGATTTGATTCGTACCGGATATCTGGGTAAAATTAAAACTGTCCACGGGCGTTATCTGCAAGATTGGCTCATGTTTGATACCGATTATAACTGGCGGGTTGAAGAAAATTTAGGCGGACGGGCCAGAGCATTGGGCGATATCGGTTCCCACTGGTGCGATTTGGCATGTTATTTAACCGGACTAGAGATCCAGGAAGTCATGGCGGATTATGTCACGATCCTTCCGGTTCGGCAACGACCCCGCCTGAAAGTGGAAACTTTTCAACAACAAAAGGCCGATACCGAGCCGATATCGGTTACTACCGATGATTGGGCTGCCGTATTGCTTCATTTTGAACAAAATGTGGTGGGAAATTTCATTGTATCCCAAGTCAGCGCCGGTCATAAAAACGATCTTGAAATAGAGATCGACGGTTCTCTGCGTTCATTATTTTGGCGTCAAGAAGATCCCGAACATTTAGTGATCGGAGAACGCGGGGGCGCCAATCACACGCTTTACAAAGATCCCGCTGTAATGCCAGAAGCAGTCCAAGCTTTGACTCACTTCCCATCAGGCCATCCCGAAGGTTTTCCGGATGCCGTCAAAAATAATTTCATTCAATTTTATTCAGCTTTACAGGAGCAACCAACCGCACAGGAACAAGCAACAGCGGATTACCCGACCTTTAACGACGGTCACCGGATTACAAAAGCCATTGAGGGGATTATCCAAAGCAGTGTAGAAAAAAAATGGATTCAAATATTTTATGAGAGGTGAGTGTGATGAAACTAGGAGTATTTACCCCTTTATTTCAGCAATTAAGTTTTGAGGCAATGCTTGAACAAGTAGCCGCACACGGACTTGAGGCTGTCGAAATCGGTACCGGCGGGTACCCCGGCAACTCCCATTGTAAACCGGAAATACTACTCCACAATCAATCGGAGCAAGAACACTTTAAAAAGGCATTACGCGACCGGAACTTAATCCTCAGCGCTCTTTCGTGCCATGGCAATCCGCTTCATCCGGATGCCACTATCGCTGAACGGGATCATCATACCTTCATCCAGACTTTGCAACTTGCCAGTGAACTTGGAGTGGAATGTATTTGTCTCTTCTCGGGTTGCCCCGGAGGAAGTCCCACTGATACCATGCCCAATTGGGTAACTTGCGCTTGGCCCCCCGAATACTCGACCGTCCTAAAATGGCAATGGGAAGAACGAGCCATTCCCTATTGGCAAAAGGCCGTTGCCGAAGCCCGCAAATATGGTATCACCAAGCTGGCCTTTGAAATGCATCCCGGCTTTTTAGTTTACAATCCCGAAGCTCTATTACGATTAAGAAACGCAGTCGGTCCTGAAATCGGAGCCAACTTCGATCCCAGCCATCTATGGTGGCAAGGTATTGATCCGGTCGAGGCCATACGGTTTTTAGGCCAGGAAAAAGCCATCTTTCATTTTCATGCTAAAGATGTTGCTATTGATAATCGTAATCGCAGCATCAAAGGAGTACTGGATACCACTCCGTATACAGATATCGCCAAACGCAGCTGGACATTTCGTACGGTCGGCTATGGCCACGGTGAAAATGCTTGGAAGTCAATCATTAGCGCCCTCCAAATCTGTGGCTATGATTATGTTGTAAGCATTGAGCATGAAGATCCAATGGTCTCCATTGATGAAGGCTTCACCAAAGCGGTCCAATTTTTGCAAGGAATTTTATTCAAAGAAGCACCCACAACGATTTGGTGGGCTTGACTATTTTAACGAAAGAAGGTCAAACAAATGCCATTTGGTATTAATACCTTTTTGTTTAGCTCACCTTTTTCCACCCGGGAGGCCAGCCTCTTTGAAAAAGTGGCGCGTCTAGGTTTTCAAGTTTTTGAAATGGCCATCGAAGATCCGGAATTAATCGATGCGGCTGAAGGCCGGGCCCAACTTGAAAAATACGGACTCAAACCTGTAGTTTGTACAGTGGTAGGCCCAGAGCGTAATCTAGCCGCTGACGATGATGCCGTCTATCAAGTTGCCAACCAATATTTAAATTTTTGCATTGACTTTGCAGCCCAGGTTGGAGCGAAAGTTATTTGCGGGCCTTTTCACTCTGCAGTCGCCTATACCGAATTATTAAGCGATTCAGAGCGTTCCCGTGTCTTAGAACGGGTAAGCAAACGGCTTCGTCCTTTAGCAGCCAAAGCCGCTGATAACGGCGTTTTGTTAGCCTTTGAAACTCTCAACCGTTTCGAAAATTGCCTCATCAACACCACGGAACAAGCGTTGGAATTGGTCAAAATGGTAGACAGTCCGGCCTTAGGAATTCACTTGGATACTTTTCATATGAATATTGAAGAAAAAGATATGCCCGCAGCAATCCGCCTGGCTGGACCGGTACTTTATCATTTTCATACTTGTGAAAATGATCGGGGGATTCTCGGGACAGGGCACATCCCATGGAAGGATATTGCTGTAGCATTACGAGAAGTCAACTATCATGGCGATTTTGTTATTGAATCATTCACCGATCAAGTCCGCAGTATTGCCCGGGCAGTATCAACCTGGCGTAAAGTGGCGCCTTCTTCGGAAGTCCTGGCTGAAAAAGGTTTGCAGTTTTTAAAAAGTAATTTTGTTTTCTGATTTCACATAATATGATAAAATATCATATTATGTAACAGTTGAGTAATCAAATTTTTTTCAATATTATTGGCTATCACGAATATATTTATTTGCTCTTAACTTTAAATCCTTATCTACAAGGCGGAAGCAATGAAAGAATCTCAATCCCCAACAACTTCAGCTTTCGGTTGGTTTGGACCGGCTGCC
>DNPQ01000035.1:7843-8066 GCA_003501335.1 Bacillota bacterium | reverse complement strand
ACCTTCATGAGTTGGGTTTTGTTCAATTTAACATTGGTGGCGATAACACCCAGGGTGGTATTTTCGGGTGAAAAATTCATAAGGCCCGATAGTTTTGCGAGTTCCTCCAAATCATGAATATCAGAAAGCTTTTGCGGTTTATCTTGATTATCAGGACTTATTACATCACCGACCGCATTGGTAACCACAAAAGCTGCTACAATAATATCTTTGGCCAATATTT
>DNPQ01000035.1:0-7835 GCA_003501335.1 Bacillota bacterium | reverse complement strand
GCCCGGGCCATGCCGTCATGAGCCAGTTCCGCCACCTTCATCAGCTGGGTTTTGCCCAATTTCACATTGGTAGCGATAACGCCTAAGGTGGTATTTTCGGGTGAATAATCCATGAGGCCCGACAATTTGCTGAGTTCTTGCATATCATGAATATCCGAAAGATGCTGGCAAAGATCCATATGATTTGGATCTTTGACATCACCGACGGCATTGGTGACTACAAAGGCCGCCACAATAATATCTTTGGCCAATATTTTGACGGCGATACCAAAACCGCCTTTTCTTTTTGTGCCCCGAAACCACTTACCGACGGTTGCCCCGTTACCGACACCAATATTACCCTGGGTCAGGTTATCATACGAGCAGTTGGCGGCGGCTTCGTAACCGTTTGCTTTCGTGGGTTTGGTGTCCTGGCTTTCCTTGAGATCACTTATAACGGCGCCCGTTATTCCCGGAACCAGTTTGCCGCTGCGGCGGTTGCCGATGCCGTGGCTTTCCAGATATTCCAGTATGCCGAATGCCGATTCCAGACCATAGATGCTTCCTCCGGTTAAGACCACGGCATGGACGATTTTTCCCGCGGATTTGGGCTCATAAGCGGAAGTGTTAAGGGTTCCGGTACCGGAACCTCTGATATCAATGCCTATCTCGGCGCCGCCTTTTGTCATAAAAACGGTAACGCCGGTTGATTTTTGTGGATGGGTATAATGTCCGATCTGAATGCCGACTTTTTGAAGCAAGTTGTTATTTGTCAAGATGATATCTTCTTTCTGGGAAAATAGTTCCTGTTTTACCGAAGCGGCAGGGAGGTTGTCCAATTTTTTTTGAAGTATCAGCGCCTGGATTACTATTTCGGCTTCACCCTGATTATTGGATATTTTATCACAAAAGAAATCCGGTTCTTCAAAATATTGATTGATTTTTCGCGCATATTCCGGGGTAACCCTATTGTTTCTTTTACGGACCCTTTCTTCAATAATATGTTGAGCGGCATCGATCCAAATCCATCGGGCGGAGGGGATTGCTCGCATTATGTCATGGCGGTTTTTGTTCTTAAACAGTCCCTGGGTCATGATGATTTTTTCCCGGGCAGTGCGGAGCTCATTCATTCGTCCGGTCACGATTTCAAAGTATTGCTCCCGCATGGGGACTGTGAATTCCAGCTGGTGCTCGATGGCAAAAATCATTTCCGGGGTCAGATCCCGGTCAGCATCATACCAGTCATAACCGAATGCTCTTTCCAAGATCCGGGCGACAAAGTTTTTTCCTGCCCCGCTTTTGCCGAAAAGTATCAATACCTGCTTGTCCATAGGATAGTCCTCTTATTTTCAATCTTAAAGAGCTTGCCCGGGATCAATGATCCGGTTCTGTTTATTGACAAATACCACCTTCGGTTGATGAACGGACGCTTCTGTTTCAGCCATCCAGGCATAGGTAATAATGATGATCAGATCCTGAGGCTGGGCCAGGCGGGCTGCCGCACCATTGACAGTGATGACACCGCTGTCCGCTTCACCCGGTAAAGCATAGGTTTCAAAACGGGCCCCAGTATTGATATTCAAGACTTGCACCTTTTGATGGGGTAAAATACCGGCGGCATGGAGTAAAGTTTCATCAATGGTAATACTCCCGATATAATTTAGATTGGCCTCGGTAACGACGGCCCGGTGAATTTTTGCTTGCATCATTTCTAAGAACATGTTCGTTAACCCTCCACAATGATATTGTCAATAAGCCGGGTAGCACCGAATTTGACTGCCAGGGCAATCATGACGGGACCGGAAACTTGGCTGATTTCCCGGAAGGAGGAAGCATCAACCAGTGAAATGTATTCGATATTGGCCAGAGGTTTACTGCTGATCATCGTTTTTATTTGTTTTTTGATGAGAACTCCATCGGTTATGCTTCCTTGAATCATGTCTTTGGCGGCGGTCAATACCTGATAAAGCACCGGGGCTTGGCTGCGTTCCGCCACATTCAGGTATGTATTGCGGGAACTCATGGCCAGTCCGTCGGCTTCCCTGACAGTAGGGCATGTGATGATGGTCACATCCATATTGAGGTCTCGGACCATCTTTTGGATCACCATCGCCTGCTGGCCGTCTTTTTGACCAAAATAAGCCTTATCGGGCCGGACAATGTTAAACAATTTGTTGACCACAGTCGCGACACCTTGAAAATGGCCGGGACGGAATGGGCCGCACAAAATGTCGGTGATTTTCTCCACATGGACAAAGGTCAGATGATTATCGCCATACATCTCAACGGCATCCGGCGTGAAAACCACTGCCGCTCCTGTTTTATCGATGAGCTCCAAATCCTTGGCCAGATTATGCGGATATTTTGCCAGGTCTTCGCTGGGCCCAAATTGGATGGGATTGACAAAAATACTCACTACGGCGATGTCGCTTTCTTGAACCGCCCGGCGGATCAGCGAGAGATGTCCCTCATGTAAATATCCCATCGTTGGCACCAAACCGATTTTTTGCCCCGCCGATTGCATCGGTCTTAAATAGTCTTTCATTTCTTGAATTTTGGTAAATTGTTGCATTATTTTTGCTCTCCATTCGCTGGATTGAGTGCAGCGTTTTCTATAGGATAACTATGTTCTGCATCTGGGAATACTCCGTTTTTAACTTCTTGAACATAGCGGGATATAGCCTCTTCCATGAAGTGACCGATTTGCCCATACTGTTTTACGAATTTGGCGACTTTGCCCTGAAGCATTCCAATGAGATCATGGATCACCAGCACCTGGCCGTCGCATCCGGCGCCGGCTCCGATACCAATGGTAGGGACCGTCACTTTTTTGGTAATCATGGCCGCCAACTCCGCAGGGACGCATTCCAGGACGATCCCAAATACGCCTGCTTCTACTAAAGCCAGCGCATCGGCAATCAGTTTTTCCGCCTGTTCTTTACTTTTGCCCTGAATGAAATAGCCGCCAATCGTATGAATGGACTGAGGTGTCAGTCCCAAGTGCCCCATGACCGGAATACCGGCTCGGACAATAGCGCGAATGTCCGGAATGATCTCTTGCCCGCCTTCCATTTTGACGGCCTGGGCATGTCCTTCCTGAATAAGCCGGCCTGCATTTTTAACGCTTTGGGGTATACCAAGATGATAAGATAAAAACGGCATATCGGCGATTACCATGGCCCTTGTTACTCCGCGGCTCACCGCCTTGGTATGGTGCAGCATATCCTCCATGGTAACCCCGGTGGTATCGGGGTAACCCAGCATGACCATGCCCAGGGAATCGCCAACCAAGATAGCTTCAACTTCACTGCCATCTACAATTTTGGCCATGGTGTAATCGTATGCGGTCAGCATGGTAATTTTTTCAGCGGTTTCTTTCATTTCCTGAAAAGTGGTCACTGTAACTTTTTTAGCCATTATTGCAACTCCTTATATAGATTATCAGCCGTTTCCGGATCAATCCGGCCGGCCTGTACAGCCAATTCTACAGTGGCTTTGCCCATTGTCTTATATATTTCCAGCCAATCGGACCGTCCCTCTTTTAAAAGACTTTCCAGGTGAAGCTGGATGGTTCTTGCATCGCCGCGGGATATGGGACCGGTCATGGCGCTTTCCGGACCTGTCTTTAAAACATTTTCCCAGGTTTTTTCAATCAGCGGCTTTAGGCAGTCCATCATATTTTCTTGAGAAATACCCGAGCGCTTCAACATCTGCATGCCGGTATTCAAGAGGGTCACGAAATAATTGGATAGAACGCAGGCGGCAGTATGATAAAGCACCTTTTGATCGGGATCAATCAATTCATAGCGATGCCCCAGGAAATGTAAAAAGCTTTCAATATCCTTGAGCCGCTGGCCCGTCCCTTCGAAAGTAAAAAAAGCCTTATCTAAATTGAATCCAGACATAGGGACCGTTCCGAATGAAATCATGGGATGAAAAGAACAGATGGTGGCTCCCTTATCAGATAGACTTGACAGAAGCTGGGAAGAATGGGCTCCGCTCATGTGGCACACTATTTTTTGCTCCCAGGGCAGTGAAAATCCGGCCAGCGTTTCCGCCACACTTAAAATGGCATCATCGCTAGTGGTAATCATAATCAAAGTGGCTTCTTCCGCTAAAGCCGCCGGTGAGGTAAAAGCCCGGGTATTGGTAAGGACAGCATGTTTTTGGGCGGAATCCATGTTGCGACTGGAGTACCCCAGTATGGCCACGCCTTTGGAAAGCCAGTAGTTCCCCATGGCTAAAGCCACTTTTCCCGCGCCGATAAAACCCACTTTCATTTTTGCCTCCAAATTAAAAAAGCCTTCCTGACATCGTCAAGAAGGCATAATTATAAAAGAAAGCGCCATTCCCGATTCCGTCTTTGTCACTTGAGGATCAAAGCAGAATACTAAACCGCTTCATAATCATCTTTAAGCGGATAAACATTGACCGGGAAGAAAAAATAGTCTTTATCCACATGCAAAACTTACGGATTAAAGCCATTTACTTCATTTGAAACGATCGGTAATGTTCTCCAATATAAATTATATTTTATTTTAGTTCATTGCAGAACGAAAGTAAAGTCAAATATTTTTTTATTTCAAAGCTAGCTTGGTAGTGCTATCGTATCACTTCGTGAGAGAAGGGTCGCAGCCTCCAAACCGTACTTCTTTTTTTGCAGGAACTCCCCTCAAGCCGTCGAAAGGATATTACACGTTTGGAATGAAGGGGAAAAATGGACGCACAGCGTTTTTTGAAAGAGTTATCTTCCAGAGATTACTATCAAGAGCAGATTGCTTTTATTCAACATATTCCCAGCAAACAAGCAGAGTACGGTGAAGTATCCCCGCCATTATCATCCGCAGTAGCCGATTTACTTAAAGCCAGAGGAATTGAAAAACTATACTCTCATCAGGCGGCGGCCATCAATGAAGTAAACGAGGGGCGTCATACTGTCATTGTCACCGGTACGGCCAGCGGGAAATCCCTTTGCTATCTTGTTCCGGCTTTGGAAAATTTTATCCGCGATCCACAGACCCGGGCGCTGTTCCTTTATCCAACCAAAGCGTTGGCCCAGGACCAATTGAAAGCTCTTACCCGTTTATGTGAAAGGCTTAACGGCCCGGGTCCGGTGATGGGCACTTATGATGGCGATACTTCGGTGGGTACTCGCAAAAAATTGCGGGACCAGGGAAATTTTATATTAACTAATCCCGATATGCTTCATCAGGGG
The DNA here is from genome assembly GCA_003501335.1 of Bacillota bacterium. Taxonomy (GTDB): domain Bacteria; phylum Bacillota; class UBA4882; order UBA8346; family UBA8346; genus UBA8346. The sequence goes on along the minus strand of DNPQ01000035.1, from coordinate 2,641 downwards.
ATTTTACCCAAGCACCCCGGCTGGTCCAATTTTTTTAACCATCTCCAGCTTGTGGTGATCGACGAAATTCATACCTATCGGGGTGTGTTTGGCTCCAATGTTGCCAACGTGATCCGTCGTTTGCGTCGTATTTGCGCTGTTTACGGCAGTAACCCCATATTTATCGGGACTTCAGCCACGATTAACAACCCGTTGCAGCATGCTGAAAGCCTACTGGGAGTGTCGATGAGCTTAATTGACCAGGATGGCGCGCCGCGGGGTAGTAAGTATTTTGTCTTCTGGAACCCGCCCTATCTTGATCAGACCAAAACCGAGCGCAAAAGCGCCAATTCCGAAGCGGCGGCCCTAATGACCGAGCTGATGCGGGAGAGGATCCCCACCATCGCTTTTACGAAAAGCAGGGTTGTTACCGAGTTAATGTACCGTTATGTTCAGGATCAGCTCCAAAAAGTTAGTCCCACTTTAGCAAAGAAGATCCGCGCCTACCGCGGCGGTTATCTGCCGGAAGAGCGGCGCGAGATTGAACGTCAATTGTTCAGCGGTGAGTTGCTGGGCGTTACCAGCACCAATGCCTTGGAACTCGGTATCGATATCGGCCAATTGGAAGCTTGTTTACTGGTGGGTTATCCCGGGACAATCGCTTCAACTTGGCAGCAAGCCGGCCGGGCCGGGCGATCCCAGGAAGAGTCGCTGGTGATTTATATTCCGCATCAAAACCCAATTGACCAATATTTGGTGAAACATCCCAATTACTTTTTTGAACAGAGCCCGGAGTCGGCTGTCGTCGATCCGGATAATCCCCATTTATTAATGGGACATTTACGCAGCGCCGCTTTTGAAGCTCCCCTTGGCGCTCAGGATTGTTATGAGTTCGGCTCCTATTCTCCGGCTATTGTGGAATTGCTTGGCGAAGCCGGCGAACTTAAACAGGTAAACGGCAAATGGTATTGGCGCAGCGCCGGATTTCCAGCCGCAGAAGTTGGCCTTAGAAATATTTCCGACAATACTTTTAGTATAGTCGATATTTCCACGGAACCGAAAAAAGTTATCGGCACTTTGGATGAAGCCAGCGCTTATCAACAGATTTACACGGAAGCTATTTATATGCATGATGGGGAGACTTATTTTGTAAAAGAGATGAATGTTCCACAAAAAATTTCTTACGTTCAAAAGATAGAAGTCGATTATTATACCCAGTCCATTACCGAAGTCCAGATCACGACTACCGAAAAAGAGAGTGAAAGCACTTGGCGGAAGTCGGTAACCGGATTTGGGGATGTTGAGGTGATGATTAAGCCTTATCTGTTCAGGAAGATTAAGTTCGGTTCCCGGGACAGCATCGGTTTCGGCAAGATTAGCCTGGACCCGTCGGTCATGCAAACCAAGGCTTTTTGGGTGATACCGCCGGCCAGTACGTTACATTTGGTCAAAGATTTCGGGCGGGAGCCCATCGAAGGCTTACTGGGTATCGCTAATGTAATTTCAGAAGTTTTGCCTTTCCTGGTGATGTGCGATACCGGGGATATCGGCTCGATGGTTGATTTAATGAACAATGGCGCTCCATCATTGTTTATTTATGATAAATACCCGGGAGGTATCGGTTTTGCCCAGCGTTCTTTCGAAAAGGCCGAGCAAATATTCCAGTCTGCTTTGGAATTAATCGCCGCTTGTAATTGCGAAGCCGGTTGCCCCTCGTGTGTCGGTTCACCGTTGCCCCCCAGTCCCCAGCTTGATCCGGATACGACTCCCAAGGGTAGAATCCCGGATAAAGAAGCGGCTTTGGTGATCCTCCATGATTTATTGGAAATAGAGCCCTATATACCGGCCGTTATAACGAAGTCTGCGGATCATCCGTCTGTGACTTTTGGAAGACCTGAAGAAACCGTCTCGTACCCGCCTTTAGTCAGATTACCGGATAAAGTCGAACAACAATTGCGCCAAAAGTTGGCCATACTAAGGAGGAAAAAAAATTGAGCGAACTAAATTATGGAATTATTGGTGGTTCTGGCTTTTACCGGCCGGATTTGCTTTCAAATATCCGGGAAGAAAAAGTTGAAACGCCTTATGGTGAGATTCAACCACTTATCGGCAAGTTGGGGAAATTGGAAGTTGCCTTTCTCCCCAGGCACGGTCAGGATCATTCGGTATTGCCTCATCAAATTAATTACCGCGCTAACCTTTGGGGTCTTCATAGTCTGGGTGTGAAACGGATTATAGCGACAACGGCGGTGGGTAGTTTATCTCCGGAATTGGCGCCCGGCACCATGGTGATTGTCGATCAATTTTTGGATTTTACCAAACAGCGGCCTTTGACTTTTTGGGAAAGCGGGGATGTTCAAAAGGCCCATATTGATATGACCGATCCTTATTGCCCGGCTATGCGGATGGAGTTAAGCAAAGCTGCAGCCAAATTGAATATGCCGGTTCAAATCGGCGGCTGTTACGTTTGTTTCGAAGGTCCCCGCTATGAGACTGCCGCTGAGATTAAAATGTTCAGAATGTTAGGCGGAACCGTGGTTGGGATGACCGGCATTCCGGAAACCGTCCTTGCCAGAGAACTTGGGATATGTTATGCCAATTTGAGCATCGTAACCAATTGGGCCGCCGGAATCTCGGTTGCACCCCTGAGTCATGCGGAGGT
>DNPQ01000617.1:9528-10025 GCA_003501335.1 Bacillota bacterium | reverse complement strand
AATATCGGAAACAGGTCGATCCGGTTTCCAATTCAAGCGAAAGCTGCCCCAAAAACCGGCCTCGTTTTGCCAATAAACCTGTACCGGACTTTGAATACCATCAAAATTTGAAAGCGGAATTCGATGTTCTGCAGTGATTTGTTCCCCCAAGTAAATCGGGTGGTTTTGATCTATCAAAACAAGCTGCACCGGAAAGGGAAACTGAATTTGAACTTGATGATCCTGGACGGATGAAGGAATAGTCTGGACCAGCGGAGATGCTGTCCACTGCAAGTAAGAGGCTTCTCCGGATAAACCGGGACCGCAAGGGATGATCCAAACTTTCCGTAAAGGTCTGTCAACATCAATCGGCCCCCCCCACCAGGGATACCATTTCCAATAAGTCCCGTTTTCACTGAGCCATACACCGACTAAATCTTTGGTGTCGCCTTGCGCTAAAATAAAATCTTTTTTAGCAGCCCGCTGACCCAACAAAAAATGAAGGGCATCTTTAGAAT
>DNPQ01000617.1:0-9201 GCA_003501335.1 Bacillota bacterium | reverse complement strand
CCAAAATTTCAGCCCTTTTCTTGATTAAGGGGCTGAAATTGGAATTAATGGTTAACCCTTGATTGCATAAATCCAAAGCTTCTTGATAGTCGCTTTTCAGAAGCTGAATAGAAGCCGCACCTAAAAATCCAATCAATGAACGGTGGTCATGATGAATTGCCGATAAATAATTTTCATAGGCCAAATCCCATTGACCTTGCTCCACTAACATTTGACCTTGATTAATTTTAAAGACCGCATCGAAATCTGAATCATGGAAATCTTTAGCCGCATTGGCCAAACTTATATGTGTATCGGGAGCAAGCCATTCAATTTGGCTAGCCCACAATTTATAGGCACTGTTCGTATTTTCCCCAGCTTGCCAATGATTCAGGGCAGCCTTGGAATTTCCTGCAAGCCAAGCCGACCAACCCATAAATTCCTGGAAAAGCGTCCCTGCTAAGGGTGCTTGCAGGTATGTCTGATTGACCAGCATGGCAGCATGTTGCGGCTCTCCTAGAGCCAAATAGGTTTTAAATAAATCTTTGTCGCGAGTTATTTGCCAAGTTGAAGGCAAAGGAGTCGACTGAAGAAAATATCCTAAAGCCAAAGTAAACTCCCCACATTGCAAATAAGCTGCTCCCTTCCGTAAGGAAACAGCAGAGCTATCCGCCTCTGCTAAAATTTCTCTGACTTTCTCCGGCTGCCAGTCATAGAGGTAATAATCGGCCAGCGCTAATCGGACTGCCTCCAACTGCGGCGCCGCTTTATAAGCCTGTAGATAATACCATAATGCAGTCTGTTTTTGGCGGCAGTAATCATGATAATTTCCGGCGAGTATCAAAGCGAAAGGATCGTGGGGGTTTAACTCTAAAAGATGAAAAACGCGAGTCTGGAACCGGTTGAGTTCTGCTTCGGGAACCGTAGGCAATTTTAAAAACAAATCATTACGGCGTTTGGTAGTTTCCGTCCACAGCAGGGAACGTTCTTCAAAATAAGCTGCCATTCCGGACGCCTGATACAATTGTTGGGTTTGTTCCAATTGCGTTTCAAAATCATTGGCAGGAATGGTTATATCCGGACCCGTATCCAATGATATCCCCAAAACGGTTTGAAATCCCCAAACACTGAATAACAAAAAAAGAGCCCCGACATAACCAAGATATTTTTTGTACATTATTCCTTACAGTCCTTGCCTTAAATTACGAAATCAAACAAGACATTGACAGTTTCCCTCTTGAAATATGAACCCTGTCTTTTTTCATTCTTTAAGGATCTGAAAAATAAATTATCAGTCAAAATAAACCCATACTACAATTCTTAATTTCGTATAACTAGCCGTTTTTAGGTCGACTCATGCAAAATATTCATCAGATCTTCAGCTTTGACTTCTCTCGGATTGGCTTTCATGGAACCGGAATTAAGACTTTCAGTAATAATCGCCGGAAAATCGGCTTCCGTTATTCCCAAATCCGTAATATGCTCAAATATTCCTAATTTGCGCTCTAAAGTCATGATGAACTTCATCCCGGCTGCCCCTGCATCAATGGCATCGCCAGCAATGATCTTAAGCCCTAAAGCTCTGGCGATCTCACTGTATTTTTCATAACTAACCGCCAGATTAAAACGCATGACCGGAACCAAAAGAACTGCACAAATTAAGCCGTGAGACTTACCACCAATTACGCCAATCGAATGGGCCATTCCATGCACAGCACCCAAACGGGCGACACTTAAAGCAATACCAGCCATCAGGCTTCCCATTGCCATTTCGGTACGAGCCTGCAAATCTTGGCCATCTTGATGAACTTTATAAATATTATTGGCAATTCGCTCAATTGCCGACAATGCATATACATCCGTTAAAGGAGTCGCGCCCTTGGAAGTATAAGCTTCAATTGCTTGGACTAAAGCGTCCATTCCTGAATTAACTGTTACCGCCGTTGGCAAAGTCAAGGTTAATTCCGGATCCACAATGGTTAGGGTGGCGGCTAATAATGGATCACGAATTGATTTTTTAACTTTTGTTTCACGATCTGTAAGGACGGCATTCAGAGTAACCTCTGCTCCCGAACCGGCTGTTGTAGGAATGGTAACCAAAGGCACACCAGGTTGCAACAATCGTCCACCTTGAAAATAATATGGTAAATCATGATCACTTCTGATTAAACCAGCTATTACTTTCGCGGCATCCATTGCACTGCCGCCGCCTATGCCTACAACCCAATCAACATCGGAATCTCTGGCTGCTTGCATTCCTCTGGCCACCGTTTCCAAGGAGGGTTCAGGCTCTACCTCATAAAAAGGTATAATCTGAAATCCGGATCCCCGGAGTAAAGTTTCCACTTTTTGAATCATACCGTTATTTATCAAAGCCTGTTTACCGGAAACCACCATCACTTTAGGCCCGAAATACATGCCCTCAACGGGTAACTCCCGTAAAGACTGACTGCCGAAGATTATTCTGGTTTTAAGTTGAAAGTTCTGTATCATATACATCAGAAAATCCTCCCCCATTCCAACTGACTTTTTTCAATTCGCCGTTTTGTTTTTATCTCCTCTGCATTTCAAAGAGTTTTTTAAACTTTAACGGATTTTACATTCTTTTGGATCCAAATTAATATACTCCAGAACTCATACTCCATACTAGATTTTATGAGAATTAATTTTGAAAATGAATGAGGGATAATTGAGAGAATCGGATTTCTAAAAGATGAAGGCAGGAGAAATCGTTGAAGACAAAAGAGTCCATTTTAAAAAGCATGAACTACCCACAGGAAACAAAAAAACTGCAAAAATATTCAAATGGAACTTCAAAGAAAATCATTCCCCAATCAATGGAATCATTGATTTAAAAGGTCGGAAACTGTTATTGAACTATATTTTCAACTCCTGCCATGCCTGATCAACCAATGTTCCAATGCTCTGAAATTCTGTTCCAGTATCTTTGAGCCGCCAATGAGCCAGATATTCCAAGTTGCCTTCCGGCCCCAAAATCGGGGAAAAGGTTAAGTTTACCAATCGCCAGCCCATCTTGGAACCGGTTGATATCAGTCGTTCCAAAACCTCCAAATGGACTGCCTTATCGCGGACAACCCCTTTTTTGCCGACTTTCCCTTTTCCGGCTTCGAACTGCGGCTTAATTAATGTAATTAAATTGCCTTCCGAGCTCATTAGCTCCTGGAAATTCGGCAATACTAATTCCAAAGAAATAAATGAAAGATCAGCTGTAATCAGACTTGGACTTTCCGGGAGACGCTCCTTGGTAAAATAGCGGATATTTTCCCGTTCAAACACGGTGACCCGGCTATCCTGACGAAGTTTCCAGGCTAATTGCCCATAACCGACATCCACAGCATATACATGGGAAGCCCCGAATTGCAGTAGGCAATCGGTAAACCCCCCTGTTGAAGCACCTGCATCTAAGCAAATGCAGCCGGCTACCTGAACCGAAAAGTACTGTAAGGCTTTCTCTAATTTCTTGCCGCCCCGGCTGACAAAAGCCTGCACACCCAGTTTATTGACTTCAATGGGTTCATTCACCATTTGACTGGCCTTCTCAATCCTTTTGCCATTAATAATGACTTCGCCAGCCATGATAGAACGTTGTGCCTGTTCCCGGCTTTGAAAATAACCGTTATCCACCAGCCATAAATCTACACGTTGTTTCATGATTTACCAAATCCAAAACTCATTACTTTTGTATAAGGTTCAAACATCATCTCGTAAATATCCATCGCCTGGCGATCCGTTAAACCAGCCAAATAATCACCGATGATAATCGCCTTGGTATTTTCTCCTGTCATTTTCGCTGACTTTTGCCAGACCGATGAAGGCAAAAGTTGGGGGTTACCCCAAAAACGGTTAAATAACTTTTCCAAAATCAATTTACCTTTCTCCGCCATCATTAATACCATTGGATTTTTATAGACCTGATCGAAAAGAAACGAATTTAGCATCTCCAAATCGCGTTGCCGCTGTGGGGAGAGGATAATTAGGGGATTGCCTAATGTCTTCACCCCATCGGCAGACAGGGGTTTTGATTGTTCCAGGTTCCGGCCTGATGACAAAATACAATCTTCATTAAAATGATAGATTAGATGCCTGATGAGGCGGTTATATTTCATCTGGGTTGTAAAATACCCCGAAGCCTTTTCCTCTGAGAGAATTTCTTCCTCTATCTGCTTAATCAATGGAATTTCCAAATGAGTGACATCATCCCAATTCACTAAACCGACTTTTAACGCATCATCCAGATCATGAGCTGCAAAGGCCAGGGCATCAGAAATATTGACGATCTGAGCTTCAATACTCGGTTGAGATGCTAATTGAAATTCCGGCGGTATGAGGGGATTATCATACTTGGTTAAGTGCCGGGCAAGGCCTTCCCTGGTTTCAAAGGTTAAATTCAGTCCCGGAAAAGCGGGATAATGCTCTTCCAGGTAATCGACAACCCGAAGGCTGTGTAAGTTATGATCAAATCCGCCGTAATCCTTTAACAGTAAACATAATATTTCTTCCCCGGCATGGCCAAATGGAGTATGACCTAAATCATGGGCCAGGGATATGGCTTCGACCAGATCCTCATTGACTCCAAGCACCCGGGCAAAAGTCCGGGCATGCTGCATAACTTCCAAAGTATGAGTTAAACGGGTCCGATACGATTCAGCTTCATGGACTAAAAACACTTGTGTCTTAAACTGCAAATTTTTAAAGGCCATCGTATACATGATACGGTCCCGATCCCGCTGAAAGCAGGTCCGGTATGCATCTTCTTTTTCAGTAAAACGACGGCCCTTGGTCTGCCCCGATTTAGAAGCAAAAGGGGCTAAGATCATTTCTTCATTCATTTCCATCTTTTGACGGGGTAGATTATCCATCCATTTTCACCGCTTTATTTACTGCTCGTTTTAGAATGACCTTGTTCACATCCACAATCACAATCATCTTCGCACTCACATTCACAACCGCAGTCACAATCATCAACAGATTCTTCAATAGCCTGAATCTCATCAAAGATCTCTTCCCGCGTAGCAAGCCCTTTCCGTTCTAATACATTGATAATTGCCTGAATTGCATAAACCTGGCTCATAACCAGTTCTTCAATGGATACATTTTCATTTGATTCTTTAGTTTCTTTGCTCATTTTTGTAAAACTCCTTTATGATTTTTAGAAATTCATAATGAATCCAAGATTTTTTCGAGAGCTCTGGTCAACTGGTCGGGGCAAGAAGTTTCCTTGTCTCCACAACGGATTCCTTTCAAACGCTGAATAACTTCTTTTACCGGCATTCCTTCCACCAAACGGCTGATTCCTCTGGTATTTCCATCACAGCCATCCTCAAAATTTACATGAATCAGAATACCGTTTTCAACTTGGAGATAAATCCGTGATGCACAAACTCCCTTGGTTTCATAGATCAATTCTTGCATCTTACCGCCTCCAAAGGATTGGTTTCCAAATATCAATCTCTACATTTTAAGATCCACTTGATTTCTTTCGTTAATTTGAGGCCGGATATGTCCAATGATCAGGCCCATACCTAATATTATAAAAACTAACAGGGTCGCTACATTAATAATCGGAATAAAGCTAATCAACATTTGCAAAATTCCTGCCAGGATAATCATAATACTGGGATGTAACCGGGAACGGAACAATACTCTGCCAAGCCATAAATTAACGGGTACTCCGAAAAATAGCAGCAGGATCATATAAATCAGGCCAAGAAAGATTGCCAGTGGAATACCGACCATGGTAATGGTCAAAATGAGTATGATAATGGGCAAACCTATTAAAGTCAGCAAACCCACCAGCATACTACGGCGGAAATTAGTTTGTGAAGGCTCAGTCACAGACCATAAGGTTCTAGGAAACAGACGATACAGTATCAAGGATGCCAATAAGCTTCCAATAAACCAGACAATCGAAAAAATTGTCCACAATCCGGAATTTTGGGTACGACTCTCCTCGGGTTGATGCAACAAATACCGGCCGCTAAAGGATACACCTTTAATTTTGGCCGGATCACTCGCTACTCCAGAGTAATCATTCACCGTACCGTTAAGAGATAATGGAGTCTGCCAAGTTATCGGAGCCCCCTGGGTTTTTAAATCGCCGTTGATCCGGCCGCCAATTTGAATAAGCGGCATACTTTTAACTTCAACCGGCCCATTCACCGTTCCCTGAAGCGTGAGCTTTGAAAAAATTCCCAACAAACCCTGTCCGATCCAAGAATCGGGACTGGTGTTCAAATTGGCAGCCGCAGTTGTAACGGTACCCTGAACTTTACCATTAAGATTCATTTCATTCGCTACAACCCGGATGTGACCCAATACCTGTCCGCCAATGGTTAACTTATCCCAGACCGCACCAATAACACTGCCATCGATCCGGCCATTGACGACAACTTGACCTGCCCAGACGATCACATCGCCTTTTACTTCACCGTTAATTTCCAGACTGTCGCCTCTAAACCATAAGTCTCCCTGTATGACTTGTCCTTTTTCAACGGTTTGCTCGCCGCTCATGATCTGCCAAGGGGCAGCCATACAAGGAGATACGGCCAAAAACAGCATCCAGCCGGTAATGAACAAAACAAAAAATCGCTTCATTTTTACCACCATTTCATAAAAATTCGAATTATAAATGGACCTATTATAAATTAACCTGAATAATATCCCGATCCATCCGGTCCATGCATTCCCTGATTTTAGAGGCGAAAGTCGGGTCCTGGCCGGCGCAAGCTGCTTTGATTTGTCTTAAAATATCGATACCCCGCCTGAAAGCCTGAACTATATCGCCTTCCTGAATCGTACTATCCTTAATCAACTCTGCAAAAGTGGAACCCTGACTCCATCGATAGGCAAGATTGGACAAACTAGGATGAAATACGGTGTCCCGCTCATCAACTCCATAACGGTAAACCAAATTGCGAATGATCGTTTTCACAGGTTTCTGATCATAGGGCAAATGTTTAGGATAAAATTCGCCCTTGCGCGGTTCATAATCAATTGCCACAATGAAGGCATTGAGCTGGTCAATGTCCAACTCACGAAAGAATCCGTTAAAATACAACTCCGTAATCAACAATTCCTGAGTGTAGATTTGGGATGCAAATTCACCTCGTGGCAACAAAACCCCGTTTTTAATATAGTCTAAATCCTCCAAAATCTCGATTTTTAAATTCAAATCCTCATAAAAGCGACCGGTAATCACGATTTTTGATGTCCGCTCCTGCAAAGACAATACTCTTTGATTGAGTTCATGCCAGACTTGAATCTGTTCTTCACAATTTTGCTGCTGCTTCGGAGAGCAATCCCGCGGCATGACCGTATCCAAATGTTCACGGAGGTCTCGAATTTCACTGGCAATTGAAGTCCGTGCCCTACCTTTGATAAATTTATAACGACGCTGTTGTTTCTTGAGTTTCTGCCGTAGTTTATGAAAAACCAACGGACACTGTTCATTTTCCCGGTCACTGCAAAGATTGGCGTTAAGATTATCCAATTTTTCGGTATGATTGGCTAAAAGCTGTTCCGATTTTCGTTTATCATTTCGGGCCTGAAAAGTGGCAAAATTTTGATTTAGAATAACTTTAATGGCATCCTGATCATGATTACGGTTTAAATTCAACACTGAATTATAGGATAGATTGAACTGACTTTTCAATTCCTCAATTTCATTTTGATTAATACTTGGAAATTCCTCGGGGCGAAGATTTTTTAAATCGCATAAGATATAAACAAAACCTTGGAGGTCAATGCCTCTCCTTCCCGCCCGTCCGGCCATCTGAAAATATTCCAGATTCGTCATCGGCCGAAAGGTGACTCCGTCAAATTTCGATGGACTGTCAAAACAAACGGTCCGAACCGGATAATTAATCCCCACGGCAAAAGTCTCTGTGGCATACATCACCCGGATGAGACCCCTACCGAAAAGGGTTTCCACAATCTCCTTGATCCCCGGCAAAAGCCCGGCATGATGATACCCGATTCCCTTCATTAACAAGGCTTTAGCTTGAAGAGCTGTCTTGAGATTGGCAATTCCGTATTCAGCGATGAGACGATCACAAACCTCTTCGACCTGGCTGGATTCGACTTCTGTCAAAAAATTTTTATGGTAACTTAGCTCCTGGGCTTTAAGCTCACACATCTTGCGGCTGAACACAAAATACAAACAGGGTAAACCCTTATTTTTATTAACAAACTTAATTAAATCTAAATGAGTTGTTTCCCACTCGCGCCGGTCATTAAAATAAGGATGAGCCTGTTCCTCTACCTGACAGCGATAATTGATAACGGTTTTGAGATCCGTGGCGCCCACATGTTTCTCAAAAATATAATGTTCCAAAGGAACAGCCCGGTCTTTTTTCAAAATGACCGAGACATGGTGTTCCTTAATTTCGCTAATCCAAGCGGCTAATTCATACACATTGGGTATCGTAGCCGACAAACCAAGTAACCGCATTTCCTTTGGCATGAAAATAATCGATTCTTCCCAAACCGTGCCCCGTTCCTCATCGGACAAGTAATGGATTTCATCGAAAATAATATGGGAAATCCCAGTAAGACGCTGCAAGTCCTGATGAAGGATATTCCTGAAGATTTCGGTGGTCATTAAGCAAATTTCAGCTTCCGAATTAATGACTACATCTCCAGTCACAATACCAACCCGCTCAGCGCCATATAAGGCTTTAAACTCTTTAAATTTTTGATTGGAAAGGGCTTTTATCGGCGCAGTATAAATAATACGGTCACCTTTGGCAATCGCTTGATCGATTAAATAATCCGCAATCAAAGTTTTGCCGACCCCAGTCGGCGCCGATACCAAAACCGAATTACCTTTCATCAATTCCGAAACGGCTTGTTGCTGAAAATCATCCAAACGATAATCCCGATAATATTCGGGAACGGCTTCTAAAAAACCCATCCTTTTTCCTCTTCTCTGGATTACTGACGCCCAGGCGCACCTTGGGAGGAATTTAACTCTTCTTTCGATGATACTCGATCTTCAAATCGGATTTAGCCCAAGTTTACAGCTCTATTAAGCGCGGCACTTTTTTAATCTCAAATTAATCCTGCCCCGCATTACCTCTAATGATTCGGTATCTAAAACAATAATCCTGCCCGAATAAAAATGCACCACTCGGTGCAAAAAGCAGACTACTTACCAACATCCGGCCATTAAACTTTGAATTAAAGCTTAAAACAACCAAAATA
>DNPQ01000119.1:1245-4782 GCA_003501335.1 Bacillota bacterium | reverse complement strand
GAGTAAGGAAATTCAAGCCCGGATCGACGTGGCGCCGGGAGTTTATCATATAGGAGATATGATTCCGGTAAGCTTTGAAGTCGAGGCAAGAACCGGCATCAGCTTTGCAATGCCCGATTTGTCCAATAGGGGTCTGGGACCCTTGGAGATCCTATCCAAAAGCAATCTGCTGTCGAAAAAGTTCTCTGACGGTATCCGTCAAACCATCAACTATCAATTAACCGCCTGGGATGCCGGCATCCATAGCGTTAAGGGATTTGCTATTCCCTATCAAACAAAATCGGGGGCTCAGCGGACCTACTTGGTCCCTTCCCGTTCCATTCATGTCCAATCTCTATTGCCAGCCGGTAAGTCCCGGCAGCAGTTGGCTGTTTTAGCTGTTAAAGAAACAAAAAAGCCGCTGAGCTTGCCTCCCAGATATTCTATCTTGGGATGGTTGTTCGCCATTGTGATCATCTGCGGTTTGGTATGGCTGATCATTCAATATCGGAAGCGGTTGCGCAATAAGCAAAAACCCCCAATTGAAAAAGCGTTTCAAACCGGAATTGTCTCTGAAGCAGCAGATATTATCGCCTTCCGGAGACTGGCGGCCCTTGAGCAAAAAGATTACCTCGGTAAGCAGGAATATAAACCCTACTATACTGAGCTGGCGGAATGTATCCGGGAATACCTGGAAAACCGTTTTCAAATAAGGGCCTTAGAAATGACGACCGAAGAATTTTTGGGGAATGTAATCAGCAACAAAACGCTTGGCAGGACTCATCAACAGCTCCTGACGGATTTTCTGCAATCAGCCGATCTGGTCAAATTCGCAAAATGTTTACCGTTACCTGCTGAAGCTGAAAAAGCATTGACACTGACGAAACAGTTAATTGAAGAAACAAAGGAAAAACCGCTTGAACGGAATGAATGGACCCCAGAGGGTCGGGAGAATTAAACAATGACTTTTCATAATCCGATTTTACTGATATTTCTGCTCATAATACCCTTCCTGGGATATGGGATTATCTATGCGCGTATGTTTGGCAAACCCAAGGGCGCCTTGTACTATTCAAGCACAATAAGCCAAAATGTTCACCCTAGCTGGAAGGTTAAAGGGTTGCCCATCCTTCCTTGGGTAAACTTACTCGCCTTGACATTATTGATTGTTGCTCTGGCCCGCCCGCAAATCGGTATGAAAGATGCCATCATCCGCCATGAGGGTGTTGACATCGTTTTGGCGTTGGATGTATCCACCAGTATGCTGGGGGAGGACTTTCAGAGCGCCGGCCGGAGAATCAGCCGGATTGATATCGTGAAAGACGTTACGTCGGACTTTATTACCAAACGCCCTTACGATCGCATCGGTATGATTATTTTCGCCGGAAGGCCGTATATACTGTCTCCCCTGACTTGGGATCATGACTGGAGTATCGAGCGTTTAAAGGAAGTAAAAGCCGGTATGATCGAGGACAGTACCGCTATCGGTTCCGCTTTGATCACTGCCATGAACCGGCTTCAAGAATCTAAGGCCAAAAGCAAAGTCATTATTTTATTGACCGATGGTGAAAACAACGCCGGCGCAGTCGCCCCGGAGACGGCAGCGGAAGCCGCTAAGGCCCTTGGAATTACCATTTATACCATTGGAGCCGGTTCCAAAGGCTTGGTGCCCTATCCCTTTCAAGATCAATGGGGTCACAAAATTTATCAAAACGTGAAAATCGATATTGACGATGCTTTGCTGACCAAAATCGCTCAAAGGACGGGCGGACATTATTTCAGAGCGACCGATACTCATTCTTTACAGGAAATATTCAACCAAATCAACCACATGGAAAAAACCAAGATCGAAATGCCTCATTATCAGGAATATCTTGATTTGTATCCGATTCTTTTACTTTTGTCCTTTGGTTTATTACTGGGAGAAACCGTTGTTTCCAATACAATATTCAGGAGATTACCATGAGTATGGCAAATCCAATCTATAGCTGGTTATTTTTAATACCGATCCTTCTCATTATCTTCTACCTGAACAGGCAGCGCCGAAATGTTCAGGATCTGGAGCGTTTTGCCCCGAAAAGTTTATTAAGCAAAATTACTGACCTTTCCGGCCAAAAATTACGCTCCCATCAATGGATCCTCCGCCTTGTCGCTATTTTTTTTATCGCCGTCTCTCTGGTTGGGCCCCAGTGGGGTTATGAGTGGCAGGAGATTCGGCAACAAGGCACTGAAATTATGCTGGCGGTGGATACTTCTAAGAGTATGCTGGCCACAGACATCAAACCCAATCGTTTGGAAAGGGTCCAATTGGCGGTAAAAGACTTTTTAGGCAAACTCAACGGTGATAAAGTAGGGCTGATCGCTTTTTCCGGCACCAGCTTCCTGCAGTGCCCTCTTACCTTGGATTATAGCGCCTTTGCTCTTACTTTGGATTCCTTAAGTTATAAAACCATTCCCCTGGGCGGCACGGCGATCGGTGAAGCCATCTCCACGGCCATGAAAGCATTTGAGTCGGGCGGTTCCAGTGGAACAAAAAGTTTGATCATCATGACGGACGGGGAAAACCATGAGGGTGATCCGGTTCCTTTAGCCGCCGAAGCTGAAAAAAAGGGTATTAACGTATACACCATCGGCATCGGCAGCCCTGAAGGAGAATTAATTGTTGTCCCCGACGGTAAGGGGAACAATTCCTATTTAAAAGACGATCAAGGCAATGTCGTAAAATCTAAGCTCGACGAAAAAATGCTCCAACAAATCGCCAAAGCCGGCGGAGGCTCCTACTATCATGCGACGGACATCTCGATGGGACTGGATGAGCTTTATCGCCAAAAAATAGCGCGGTTGAGTAAGACTGAGTTCAACAGCAAATTGCAGAAACGCTTTATTGATCGCTATCAATTCCCGTTATTGTTCGCCATATTATTTTTAACTGTGGAAATCGCTTTAGGAGTTGGCAAGATAAAACTGCCAATAAAGTCATGAGTATATCCATAGAATCAAGCGAAATTAACGATTTAAAAGAGGGATTGAAATGAAAAGGCCGCTTAAAATTGTAATTTTTGTTATCCTTTCTTGCATCGTATTATTCATTATCGCCAGTTTAGTATGGGGAAAAACACTGGCAATGGCCGAAGCCAACCGCCTTTTACTGGCTTCCAAGCCTAGAGCAGCTCAGGCAATATACGAAAAATTGCTCGCCGCTTCACCGGATTCCCCTTATATTCTTCATAATTTGGGGCTGGCCTTTTACAAGGAGTCCCAATATGATCAGGCAGTCGCCAATTTAAGCAGGGCCCTTAAAAAGATCGAAACGCCGGATGGAAAACCCAGTACGGAGACGCGACCTTTATTGAATCATACGGGTTACAATTTGGGCAACGCCTTTTTTAAGCAGGCTGAAAAGTCTGCCTCTATGTCTGCCAATTCAGATCAAAACTCTTATCAAAGCGCGCTGGAAAATTACCAAAAGGCAATCATGGCCAATCGTAGTGATTTGGATGCCAAATATAATTATGAAGTAACGAAAATCCGTCTCCAACAGGCGCAAAAGGATCAATC
>DNPQ01000119.1:0-972 GCA_003501335.1 Bacillota bacterium | reverse complement strand
CTAAAAATAAAAATCAGCAGGATCAGCAACAAAAAAAATCAAATCAATCTCAAAATGCTTCCGATAAACAAAATAAATCCAAAAACCAATCCGGTCAACAACATTCCAATTCCGGGCCCCAGAAGGGACAAATGACCAAAGCGGAAGCCGAGGCGCTGCTGCAGATGATGAAAAGCCAAGATCAAAGTAAGGATCCGGTCGTGAGTGGACAGGAAGCTCCTCCCAAACAGGATTGGTAAACTGCAAAACTTCCACCGAAATGATGATGAAGGCAGGAGAAAGCAATGAAACATTATCTGAAAATAATTTTTACAATCGTCCTCTGTTGGGGACTGCTATTTTTAATCAGTGCATCCGCAATGGCTGCGTCAGCCGAGATCACTCTGGATTCAGACCAAATCGGGGTCGGTGAGGCCGTGCAAATGAATGTGAATATCCATGGAGCCGCCTCAGAACGCCCCAGAATCAATGCAATGAGCGGCCTGAGTATCCAATATACCGGTACCTCCAACCAAATTCAAATCATTAACGGGTCCTTCTCATCCCAGCTTTCCTATACCTATTCGGTCGCCGGTTTAAAACCGGGCCGTTATACCCTTGGCCCCTTTGAAATTGAGGCCGGTCATAAAAAATTGCATACCAATTCGGTTGTCCTTACTGTAACCGGTTCCGCAGCATCCAGTGGAAACTCAGCCCCTATAAACGGAGCTTCAGAAAATCAAGACCTTAACGGCACTAGCCGGCTAAGTTTAACTCTAAGTCTCCCCAAGACCACAATTTATCAAGGTGAAGTTGTTCCAGTCACCATCAAATTATTGGCCGGAGGCGTTTCTATCAATGAAGTGAGCTATCCCGACCTAAGTCAAGGGGATTTCGTTTTCGGCAATATGGCCAAACCCCTGCAAAACCAAGAAATTATCGATGGTCAACCTTTTAAAACCTTAACGTTTCATACCACGTTGACCCCTGTAA
>DNPQ01000335.1:3348-3729 GCA_003501335.1 Bacillota bacterium | reverse complement strand
AACAGCAAAATCGGCAACCCCCTCAGGATTGTCACCAAATGAACGGATGCCGATGACCGGATTGGCCGGGTTATTGTTGACATCCACCACCGGCGCAAAATCAATATTAATACCTAGGGCTTTAAGTTCTTCTCCCGTAGCTTTGGCCACGGTATAGGCAAGATGCCGATCGCCCGCAGCCCCCAAAGCCATATTTCCCGGCATAACGGTCCCGGATTGGAGCCTGGTTACTGCGCCTCCTTCCTGGTCGATCCCTATGAAAAGCGGGACTCTCGGGGAAGCCTTTTGAAAACCCCTGACCAGATTCAAGGTCTGTGCCGTAGTAACGGTATTTTCCCTAAATAGGACCACACCCCCGGGTTGAAGTTTCTTGATGGCAGC
>DNPQ01000335.1:420-3023 GCA_003501335.1 Bacillota bacterium | reverse complement strand
CATAAACATTTGCCCGATTTTTTCTTCCAGGGACATACCTTTTAACATGTTTTCCTCGCCATGCAAAGCATCTGATTGGTCATTGGAAATATCCAGGGCGGCGGAGTAAGAACCGCTTATAGCCAGTATGATTCCCAAAGCCAATAACGCCACAGGCCAAATCTTACCCAACCCCTGGGACTTTACTTTCATTTCCATCCATCTACCTCACTCTGCCAAGAATTCATGGCTTATAATGATTGTCTTACCAACTGGGATTCAAAGCACCGGCTTTAGTCGGTGGTGGTTGAGTTATCCCAAATATTTCAGGCATAATATGGTAATATCATCGGCCTGTTCGACTCCCCCGGCGAAACTATCAATGGTTTGCTTGACCGACTCTACGATGTCCGAAACCCGTCGGCTGTCATCCTGCCCATTACAATTCAAATAATTGAGCAACCGCGCTTCCGAAAAAAGCTCCTGTTCTTTATTGAAAGCTTCGGTAACGCCATCGGTATACATAAACAAAATATCTCCCTGACCCAGGGTGAACTCTTGCTGTGTATACTTAAAATTTTTCATACCGGCCAGTACGAAATTGTGCTTTACCGGCAACCTTTCAAAACAACCGTCTTTCCTTTTGATAAGGGGGGCATTGTGACCAGCATTTACGTATGTCATATTTCCGCTTTTTAGATCAAGCACGCCTAAAAAAGCCGTAACAAACATCCCTGCATCATTATTTTCACACAGCGAATTATTGGCCTTTTCAAATACTTCCGCCTGATCACTGCCGGTTAACGCCAGGTTTTTTAGAAGCGTTTTCGAGATCATCATAAATAAGGCCGCAGGGATCCCCTTACCGGAGACATCAGCGATGACCATTGCCAGCTTGTCTCCGTTTATCAAGAAAAAATCATAAAAATCACCGCCGACCTCTTTGGCCGGGTACATACCGGCGTAGATATCAAACTCGCGCCGCCCCGGAAAAGCTGGAAAATGGGACGGCAACGAACCCAATTGGATTGCTTTGGCAAAGGCCAGTTCATCGTCGATTCGAGCTGCGGCTTCTTTGATAGCAGCCTTTAAGGCATCGACCGTTTCATTGATGCCGTTAGAGAGCGCCTTGAACTCCCCGTTGGTATTGACCGCGACTTTTTCATTCAGGTTCCCCCGGGTTATTCGCGCCAAGGAATGATTCACTTGATAAATACCATCAATTACCACTTTTTGCACCAATTTTGCAACCAGGAAAAATATCATCGCAAACAGCGCTATGTTAAATAATATCAACACCGTAATTGAACTGTCGCGACTCAGATACATTTCGTTTGTGGGCAGCTTGCCGATAACCAAATATTTTCCCAAGGTTTTATAAGCTACTAAGGCTTTTTGCCCTGAGAGTTTCGTAACAAAAGCGCCGTGGCTCCCCTGGACTTTCCGGGAACTCAGGCCATATTCATCGATTGTTTTCCCCAAAAATCGGGGTTCGTCGATACTGACGATCTTACCCCCGGATTTCAAAGCGATGAAAATGCCTCCGGAATTGCCGATGCGAAATCCCGGGGCCAGATTCTTGATGTCGGCTACTTTCATTACTTGAACTAATTTCTCCGGTTTATAGCCAATTTGGACAATCCCGTCCACATCTTGACGCGCCACACCGACATATTGAAATATTTCCTTATTAATCCCTTTTGGTTGAGGATCCTGTGCGAGCTCAAACCGTTTGTCCTTAATAGCAGGCAAAAAGGCGGCAGATTGTTGATCCGAGGCAAAATTATAACCGATATAACCTTTTTTCGTGCCGGAAATCAAGATGCCTTTCCGGTTGGAAATATGGATCTCGTCGACTTCAAGCATAGCCCGGAGCTTTTCAAGCCGCTCACCATCATGAAGAATAGCCGGATTCATTTGAATCATTTTTGATAAAGAACGTGCCTTGACAAGTGCGTTAGAGTCGCTTTCCAGTCTGATTTCCCGCAAATTTTTGCGGTTCATCTCTACTTGCTTAACGACATCATCTATTTTAAGATAAATTAATTTTTCCCCGTTTTTATAGGCCTGTCCCGATTGGATAGAATAAGATATGGAAAAGGCCAATATAAAAGCGAACGTCATGAAGACAAGCAGCCATGTAAGGAACGTTTTCCGCATCGGTTCACCGCTCTTAAAGATCCATAATTTGTTTTTTTATTGATTATTTATTTTAATGGTTAAAATGAAAATACAACGTGCATTTCCCATCTTCACTTTCCGATCTTATTTTATCGACGTACTTGCTTATCAAATAGCCTGCAAGCCGAGTATATGCTGTTTCATCGGTTAAAAGTTCCTCTTTACTGGGTACGCAATTGGGAAAGCTCATTGGACTTCCGTCATAATAAACTGTGATATCCAGATTAAACTCATCAAAACTTGTTTGCGCTTTTATTTTTCCAGTTGCTAAGTTTAGACTGGTCACAACCTCGCCGAATTCGCTCAATGCAGATGCTGCTTTTCTGATAACTTCGGGTCTTGCGCCCCACGAGTTCCCCTGTGCTTCTATAAATTCAAACAAAGTTGTTGCTGTATCGCTTCCCGGTTGCAGTTCTATACTTTTTTTGCTGGCGATACCAATA
>DNPQ01000335.1:0-144 GCA_003501335.1 Bacillota bacterium | reverse complement strand
GGAATAGGCAGTTTAAAAGAATACTCGAAATTGCCACCAATGTGAGTGATGACTGTAGTAGCGGTTGCAATATATCCGGAAAACTTCGGTACAAATCCGGCATAATTTCAACACCCAATCCAAAAATAAATGGCAAGCCAATAA
>DNPQ01000542.1:2413-3402 GCA_003501335.1 Bacillota bacterium | reverse complement strand
CTACAGTATTGGTGGTAAGCCCGTGGGAAAAACTGATCCCGGCAACGCCGATGATCACCTTGCCAAAATGGATGCCCGCTAAAGCTCGAAAAGCCAAATCACCCGTCATGATACTGGTTCCGGGTAAAATATTGCCCCCGGTGACAACCGTTACAATGCCGCTGGAATTGGACAACTCACCGGCAACAGACCAATCATTGGTCATGACCGTAACCCGTTGCTTATTCTTGATATTGGCCGCCACCTGCTGACAGGTGCATCCTCCGCCGATAAAAACCGCATCCCGGTCACTTACCAGTAAAGCCGCCACTTCACCGATTTCTCTGATCTCCGGTGAAATGTCGCTATTATTCGTTTCACGGGATTCTTCATTCAGGGATTCATTAATTAAAGCGCCACCATGGGTTTTAATCACCAAGCCGCTCTTTTCAAGAATATCCAAATCTCGTCTGACTGTAACCTCGGTAACTCCCAAAGTGGCCGCCAAGGTACTAACATCCATTTGCTTATATTTTATCAATAGTTCCTTGATTTTTTGCTGCCGGGCCACTGCGAACATATTTTTACCTCTTTTGTGCTTTTATTTAGTTTCCTGTTTCGTAATGATAGACTCATTACTTTCATTAAATCGAAAATCAGTCCAAAAGTCAATCCAAAATAACAAGGGATTATAGGAGTGAAATGGCTATTGATAAACAAATCGGATATTGCATATCGGTATGGGGTGCCCAATCCTTGCAACGGGGAAAGCCTATAAAAAAACGCCTGGGCTTGGCCGTGGCGCTGTGTGATCATCTTGACTTAGAAGGTATTCGCAGGACTTCTTCGAAGTCCTGTCTTTATCTATTATCATATTACCACATTTTTTTAAAAAATGTGTGTCGATTTTGTGCCAGGAACTCTAAATCAAGATATGACAAGAGTTTTTAAAATTTTTACCTAACCCCCCATCCCAATGTCATCAGGCTAAGTTTCCATAAAATGGAACC
>DNPQ01000542.1:439-2164 GCA_003501335.1 Bacillota bacterium | reverse complement strand
TCCATAAAATGGAACCTGAATCTAAGATGCCTATTTGACCTAACTCTCGCTCTTCCCCTGAGATGTGGTTCAAAATGGCTGTTTCAGTGGAAGAGTAACCTCAGTCGTTGACCTCTAAAGTCTTTTGGACTTCGAAGGCATCGATTACTCTCCCACTGAATCTACTTCATTAAAATACTTCATTGGGGGAGAGCTCGCCTTCTTGAAGGCGCAGAGAGAGGTCTGCGCCCAAATTTTCAATTTTATTACTACCATAAAATGTATTCATAGCCTGATGACATTGGGGTTGGGGTTCGGTCAATAGGCCTTCCTTTCATTCATTGAGAACCTTTTCTAAATAAACCCAATAAATCTTTGCCGGTTTGTAGCTGTTCCGACCGGGTTGCCCCGCCTAATTCTTGGTTTTGTAATAATAATTCCTTATGGGGAAAGCTATTTTCTATTAATTCAGGGTACACCAGCGGAAACCAACTAATAAATGCTGTCATTTCGATCGTATTTTTATAACCAAGTTTTTGATAGGAAAGAATTGCAAAAAGCAAGGTAAAATCATTGGCTTCTTCTTGAATATTGTCTAAAACGCTTTCAGGAGCTCCGTCTGCATGCTTAAGAAAATTGGATGTCCGGTTTATGCCATCCCAGAACGCTTGCTTTTTTTCCGGACGAATATACTTCATAACATCCGGTTCCATTTTCTGCTTCTCCATTAAATCTCTCAATATACGAAATCCGGCAGAAATTAAAGTATGGATAGATACTGGATCTTCATTAATATACAACATCCGAATTGCTGAATCAATTTGGCGTTGTGCAGCTTGTATTTTATTCACTGTAATGGTGGCCATGAATGCTACCTCCAAATTCAAATTCAAATTTAATTTCTATTGAAAACTAACGTTCTCTATGTTCCATTATTTCCCTTTAAAATACCGATTTATTCACTTGTCGATGATCAATGATTTGACAACCCTTTTATAAATTTTGCAGTGGTAAGAATTCTCCGCTGGACGTTGGTCCGGAGATTTATTCAATATCATAACAAGGAAGGGGTGACTTTTTTCGGTACTTTGATTATCAATTAAAGGCAAGAGCTTATTCGTTATAATCTTGATCAATATCCACAGGCTATTGCAATCTTTGCCAAGACTGAGCCTTTCTGACTTTGGTACAATATAACATAAAAGGTCACCCCTTCCTTGTCATAGATTGCAGCTTCTCATGGAGAAGCTGCAGCTTTCATAACGAGGGAAGGGGCTGGGGATTAGGTCCATAGGCCTTCCTTTTACTCAATTACAAAAATCCCTTTTCCTTCAAGCTGACATAACTCCTCTCCCCTGTTATCACGTGATCCAACAGTTCGATACACATGAGTTTTCCGGCTTCCTGAAGTCTGCGGGATAGATAAATATCTTCCCGGCTGGGGGTGGCGTCGCCACTGGGATGGTTGTGAAATGCGATAATGGACTTGGCGTTATTCATCATGGCGGCCATAAAGACGTCGCGGGGCTCGATATAGAGTTTATCAATGGAACCTGTCCCGATGATGCGGGATTTTCAAAATCCCGATGGATGCCGATGATTTTGTTTCGGGAGTTCAGTGAAATGATGCCAAACTTTTCGACGGGTTCGGATTTGAGGTCGAGTATGTATTGGAGGATTTGAAAGCAGATCAGGGGGGTCGTTACCGGGTGATCTTCAAGATCATAACGGCGGTGTTTGGTGCGG
>DNPQ01000542.1:0-142 GCA_003501335.1 Bacillota bacterium | reverse complement strand
TAAGGGCCATTAGTAAACATCCCTTTGTTTTTTTGTTGGCATCTTGTCTACAATTATATCTCTTTGTAGACAAAACGTCAACACGATTTGTGATGATTTTCTATAATCTTTTAAAAATACATGTTATTATTACATTTGGAGG
>DNPQ01000175.1 GCA_003501335.1 Bacillota bacterium | reverse complement strand
CCCGTTTTACGGGTGGTCATGATTTATAAGCTGTCGGTATAAGTTCATATTGAATTTTAATGGATTGATACTAAAGTATTTTGCTCAAAAACTGTCTGGTGCGCTCACTTTTAGCATTATTAAACACCTCGGAAGGAGTTCCCTCTTCCAAGATTTGGCCTTCATCCATAAATAACACCCGGTGGCCGACTTCCCTGGCAAATCCCATTTCGTGGGTCACGACGACCATAGTCATTCCTTCATGAGCCAGGTTTTTCATTACATCAAGCACTTCTTGAATCATCTCCGGGTCCAGGGCTGATGTAGGTTCATCAAATAGCAGCATCTTCGGCCGCATGGCTAAAGCCCTGGCAATCGCAATACGCTGTTGCTGGCCGCCGGATAAATGATCGGGATAAGCGTCGGCCTTATGGCGCAGACCAACCCGGTCCAATAACTCAAAAGCGCGGGATGTGGCTTCTTCCTGACTTAAACCTCTCACTTTAATCGGAGCGATAGTAATATTTTCTAAAGCCGTTTTATGAGGGAAAAGATTAAAACGTTGAAAAACCATTCCAACTTCAGCACGGACTTCATTGACATCAATCAAGGCCTGATCGGAGACATCAACGCCTTCAATAAAAATGTGACCGCCGCTTGGTTTTTCGAGTAGGTTTAGACAGCGTAAAAAAGTGCTTTTGCCGGAACCGCTGGGACCGATGATACATACGACTTCGCCCTGCTTGATTTCGGTCGTGATTCCTTTTAGAACATGAAGATGGCGGAACCGTTTATGCAATTCTTCAACTTTAATCACTGACTTTAAACCTCCTCTCCAGTTTGGCAACTACACGGGTAAACGGAATAGTCATTATCAAAAATACTAAGCCTACTTCGAACCAAGTCTCGGTCGGACGGTAGGAACGAGTTACGATAATTTGGGCTTTCCGGACCAGCTCTTCCATACCGATAACCGAAACCAACGAAGAATCCTTCAACATGGCAATGAATTCATTTCCCAATGGTGGGATAACCCGCTTGATGGCCTGGGGTAAAACGATATGACTCATGGCTTGGCGATAGGTCATGCCCAACGAACGGGCCGCTTCCATTTGGCCCTTGTCGATGGATTGAATACCGGCCCTGACTATCTCAGCCACATAAGCGCCGCTGTTGATGCTCAAGGCTACCAGCGCTGACACGAATGGATTAATCGGGATAGGCTGTCCATGGTTGAAGATCGCTCCCAGTATCGGCGGTGAACCAAAATGGATCATGAAGATTTGTACCAGTAGTGGAGTACCCCGGATGAAATCGACATAGATGCCGGCGATTAAATTAATGAACCGGCTGTGAATAACCCGTGCCACTCCTGCCATGGTGCCAATGATAACACCGTTAAACTCCGCAACAATCGTTAAAAAGATCGTCATCAAAGCGCCCAGCAATAGACTGGGTAAACTAAGCCACATATAATAAATCGAGGTCTCGGAAATAGAGAAATCGGCGCTATTTTCACCCGGATTTAAGGTTAAGTTTTGATTTTCGTTACGGAAATTTGCTTTGCGTAGTTCTACCCGGTGAGGACCGGGGTTGAGCCCACGGAGTGTACAGGGAGAATATTTTCCGGTGAATTTACCATCAAGGTAAACCCGGGCTCCCGGGGGATCAGAAGTGATTTTTAGATAGGCGTTTGCTGGAGCCGAACCAAAAGATAGCTGAGAACAGATAAAAACAAAAAATACCACTAAAAGAAGAATCCCATAAATTTTGTGCTTCACGGCCGACATTCCTTTTCAACAGCGAAACCAGGGGCCGAAAAGTATGAATCTTGCTTTTCGGCCGCATGAACAGTTTCACTGGATTATTTGGCTGATTTGTATTTCGCTACCAGAGCGGCTAATTTGCCGTTTTTCTGGAGCGTATCAATCGCTTTATTTAATTTCGCCAGAAGGGCGTCATTTCCTTTTTTTACTCCAATACCGTAATCTTCTTTTTCGGCGCCTTTAATCGCAATGACTTTTAAACCGGGGGTTTTTTTAACTGCATTAAAAGCGACCAGATCATCCATAACGGAAGCGTCGGCGTTATTATTTAATAATTCCTGGATAGCTTGGGGATTGGTATCAAAACGTTTCATTTTGATATCTTTAATTTTGCTGGCAAAAAGATCACCGGTGGTACCATTTTGGACGGTAACGGTTTTGCCAATCAAATCCTCGGCTCCGCTGATCTTTTTATTATCCGATTTCACCACGATTGCCTGGCGAATCGAGAAGTAAGGGGTTGTAAAATTAATTTGTTTTTTCCGCTCGGAGGTGATAGTCATGGCGGAAATTAAACAGTCATAATTGCCGTTGCTTAAACCGGGAATGATACCATCCCAACCGATATTCATCAATTTAAGTTCCATTCCGGCGGTATCGGCAACCATTCTCATGAAGTCCATATCAAACCCGACAAAAGCACCATTTGTATCAATCGTTTCAAAGGGCTCGTAGGTGGCGTCAGTACCAACCCTGAGCACGGGTTTTGCGGCAAGTCCCATGCCGGCGACTAGCAGTACTACTAACATAACTGCTAACAACCATGTAAATTTTTTCATTTTGAAATACCCCCATAATGTTTTATTAATGTTTCAATTATAAACCAA